>JBDLSU010000155.1:0-3493 GCA_039799405.1 Pseudomonadota bacterium
CGCCTGACTTTCGATTTGCGCCAGCTTGAAGCCTTTGCCCGCAGTGTGGTTGATTCCGGTTTCGGCGATGCGCGCGCGCCCACCCGTGGCAGCGTGGAAGTGGTGGGGCTGGCGCGCTCGATCAATCACATGCTCGATCGCCTGCATGACCAACATGCGCAATTGCAACACGAAAGCGAAGAGCGCTACCGCCTGCTGGTGGAAGGCACCAATGCCATTTCCTGGGAAGCCTCGGTGCCCGATTTTATCTATCTGTTCGTTTCCTCACAGGGGCAAAGAATTGTCGGCCACGAGCTGGAACTGTGGCAACAGAGCGATTTCTGGCGCAGCCAGTTGCACCCTGACGATGCCGATGCCGCCATCGCCATGCGTTTGCAAGCCCTGAACAACAAAATCAATTATCGTTCCGAATACCGCTTCCGCTGCGCCAATGGTCAGTATTTATGGCTGGAAGAAATCGCCAGTGTGCTCTGCGATGCCAACGGCATACCAGTGCGCTTGCGCGGTATTTTGCTCGATGTGGATGAGCGCAAGCTGGCTGAACAGCGCCTGAATGAAGAGCGCTTGAAAGTGGATCGCCTGAAAAACGACTTTGTTTCTACCGTCAGCCATGAATTGCGCACGCCCTTGACCTCGATTCGCGGTTCGCTTGGGCTGATTTTGGGCGGCATGGCTGGCCCATTGCCTGCATCGGCCATGAAACTGCTCGATATTGCGCATAAAAACACCGAGCGTCTGGTACGCCTGATCAATGATTTGCTCGATATCGATAAAATCGCCTCCGGAAAAATGGATTTTGATTTGCAATGGCATGAGCTGGCCCCCCTGATCGAACTGGCGCTGGAAACCAATGCCGCCTATGGCGCGCAATTGAAAGTGAGCTATGTTTTGCAGCAGGCGATACCCAAACTGGCGGTCAAGGTGGATCACGACCGCATGCTGCAGGTGATGGCCAATTTGCTCTCGAACGCCGCCAAGTTTTCGCCGGAACAGGGCGTGGTGGAAGTGAGCATGCAAGTGAGCAATGGTTTTGTGCGGGTTTCGGTACAAGATCATGGCCCCGGCATTTCGGATGAATTCCGTCATAAAATCTTCCAGAAGTTTTCTCAGCAAGATTCTTCCGATACCCGTTTGAAAGGCGGCACCGGCTTGGGCCTGGCCATTACCAAGGCGCTGGTCGAAAAAATGGGCGGGCAAATGGGTTTTGATTCGGCCCCGGGCCAGGGCACTACCTTTTATTTCGACCTGCCGCTGTAGTTTGTTTGCCGTCTGGCAATCGGGTGGCAAGATAAAATCGCTCACACCCTGGGTCTGAATCGACCCCGATTGCGCGTACAATTGTGCCTGCATTTGCGTCTGCCGTTGCGTCTACCTTTGCGCAAGCAATAAGCCGGTTTGCCAGAACCCATTGATTTCGCCCTGATACGAAAATTGCCCTGATTTATTGTTATGAGTAAAGCCAGCCCCAAAAACTCCGTGGCTGCCAGTAGCGGCAGCTATACCCGCGCCCCGACCGAACGCCAACCCTTGCCCAATCGCTTGCTGCGCCTGATTTCTGAAGCGCGCTGGATGGCGCTGGCTTGTCTGGGGGTGTTTTTTGTTTTGATTTTGTTCAGTTACAGCAAGGCTGATCCCGGTTGGTCCAATTCCACCAATGTGGCTCAAATTGCCAATCTGGGTGGGCGCTGGGGGGCTTGGCTGGCTGATTTGTTGCTATATATCTTCGGTTTTTCGGCCTGGTGGTGGTGCGTGTTATGTTTGCGCGCAGTATGGCACAGTTACTTCCGTCATTCGCAACAGTTTTTGGCCCAGGCCGCCTCAGCCAGCCAGCATGAATTTGATCGCCTGATCCGCCTGTTTGGTTTTGGTTTGTTGCTTTCGGGCAGCATGGGGCTGGAGTTTTTACGCATGTACACGCTCAAAGCCCAGTTGCCACGCGCGCCGGGCGGGGTGCTGGGCGAATTATTGGGCAATTTTCTGCATCATTCACTCGGCTTTACCGGGGCAACGCTGATTTTTCTGTTGCTGCTGGCGGCGGGCTGCAGCCTGTTTTTCCAGATGTCGTGGCTGGCACTGGCTGAACGGGTGGGCACCTTGCTGGAATGGCTGGTATTGCGCGTGATGCGCGGCTATCAGGCCAGCGAAGACCGCAAGGTCGGGCAAAAAGCCGCCGTCAAGCGTGAAGAAGTGGTGGTGCAAGAGCGCGCGCGTCAGGTGGAAGCGCCGCAGATCAAAATCGAACCGCAAGTGGTGTCGGTGCCGCGTTCCGAGCGTATCGAAAAAGAACGTCAGGTTTCATTATTCCAGGATTTGCCTGATACCAATCTGCCACCGGTTTCGCTGCTGGATGAAGCGGCGGCGGTGCAAGAAACCGTCAGCGTGGAAACGCTGGAATTTACCAGCCGCCTGATCGAGAAAAAACTGTCCGACTTTGGCGTCTCGGTGCAAGTGGTGGCGGCCTACCCCGGCCCGGTGATTACCCGCTATGAAGTTGAACCCGCCACCGGGGTCAAGGGTAGCCAGATTGTGAACCTGGGGCGCGATCTGGCGCGCTCGCTCTCGATTACCTCGATCCGGGTGGTGGAAACCATCCCCGGTAAAAATTGCATGGGGCTGGAATTGCCCAATACCAAGCGCCAGATCGTGCGCCTGTCTGAAATTTTGGGCTCCAAAGTGTATAACGATGGCGTTTCCAGCCTGACTATTGCACTGGGTAAAGATATCGCCGGGCACCCGGTGGTAGCCGATCTGGCGAAGATGCCGCATTTGCTGGTAGCCGGTACCACTGGTTCGGGTAAATCGGTGGGGATTAACGCTACCATTTTGTCGCTGCTGTATAAATCCGACCCGCAAGACGTGCGCCTGATCCTGATCGACCCGAAAATGCTGGAAATGTCGGTGTACGAAGGCATTCCGCATTTGCTGGCACCGGTGGTAACCGATATGCGCCAGGCCGGGCATGCGCTCAACTGGGCGGTGAATGAAATGGAACGGCGCTACAAGCTGATGTCGGCCATGGGCGTGCGTAACCTGGCTGGCTTTAATGCCAAAATTGCCGAAGCCAAAAAGAATGAAGTCCTGATTCCCAACCCGTTCAGCATCACGCCCGACAATCCGGAACCGCTGGAAAAACTGCCCACCATCGTCATCATCATTGATGAATTGGCCGATCTGATGATGGTGGTCGGTAAAAAAGTGGAAGAACTGATCGCCCGTATCGCACAAAAAGCCCGTGCTGCCGGGCTACACCTGATTCTGGCAACCCAGCGCCCCTCGGTCGATGTGATTACCGGCCTGATCAAAGCCAATATCCCGACCCGGATTGCGTTTCAGGTATCGAGCAAAATCGATTCGCGTACCATTCTCGATCAAATGGGCGCAGAAACCCTGCTCGGCATGGGTGACATGTTGTACATGCCGCCCGGCACCGGGCTGCCGATCCGGGTGCATGGCGCGTTTGTGTCGGATGATGAAGTACACCGGGTGGTCAAGT
>JBDLSU010000156.1:0-3051 GCA_039799405.1 Pseudomonadota bacterium
GCGATTCAATACCGGCGCGCTTTGCGCGAACGCTGACAGCGGCACAAGGAAAGTTGGAGCGCGGTTTGCGCGGGCAAATACGGCAACGCCAAAACTGGCAGTGACCAGTTTTGGCGTTGCAAATTGCATCAAGCCAATAATGCGCTTTATGCTGCCGCTGACATCCGGTTATCGCCGCTGGTGGCGGTGGCTCCGGTGGTTTCGGCTAATAGCTCTTTGAGTTCAGCGATGCTCAAGCCCGATTCTTCATGCATGCGCAGCAGCATGGTAGCGCCGACTGCCAGTTTGCGATGCCGCATTTGACTCACCACCGGTGGGGGCACACCCAGCTTGCGGCTGAGTTGCGCATCGTTTTTAAGTTGCATGCGTTGGATCAGGGTATCAAGCAACTTGTTAGGAACAAAGCTTGGAGGTTCTGCCAAACGGGCGCGCTCCATTGCTTCTCTCATTTCCATTCGTCTCTGCCGCAGGTTCATTTTTTGTACTCCATGCGAGTTGCAACATTCGGAATGCCGCCAAAGTTAAAAAAAATATCTTCAATCTTGGATCGATCTTGATAAGGTTAAACCATGGCAAGGAATAAATTAATGAGATTCTTTACCAGATTATTTACGAATGATAGCACCGAACGCCGCAGATGGGAATGATGCCCACTGTCATTTATCCGTAGGGAAATGATGCGCCATAACCAAAACGCCTGTTTCTAGCAGGGAATCAGGTATGGCAGCAGTACTTTGGGTGGGTATAAATCAAGCTTGATTTTGTTGCGCACGCGCAACGGCAGCGAGCGCAAACAGGCGTGCATTGCGCATCCATGCTACGACGACCATCATCACCTGCATGAACACCAGGGCCAGACAAACGCCTGCGGTGCTGGCGTGCGGCAGATTGATACGCAAGTAGATCAGGGCAAAAACCAGCAGAAAGCCAATCAGACTAATGCCAATGTAACAACCAAGAGTCGCAAGCGGACGAGAAAAAACCATTTTCATGCCCCGCCACATGGCACGCCAGGCGGAACGGCAATTTGGGTCAATCGCAAAATGGGCGCGCGCCGCATCAACACTAACATGGGTCAGCACCAACAGCAGCAATGCCAGGCCCAGCCAACCATACCAGGCCCAATCAGCCTGGGATTCCAGCACCACACTATCGCCATACTCTTCCATGGCTTTGTGCGCCATTTTAGCGACAGCCAGTGCCAAACCAATCGGCAGTAGCGCCAGCAGCAACAGCCGCAACATGCGGCCATATTCGACCATGCCACCTGCAATCAGAGCACTACAGCTCAGCGGTTTGTCGGCATTGATTGCACTAATCGTCATGCCACTCAACAAGGGTGAAAGCAACAAAGCAGAAAATGCCCCACCCAATGCCGCCGAACCCAATACCACCCGCTGTTGCTGCAGCAGCATGAAAAAATCACCAAGGGCAGTTACATCAAATTGCGCCGCAATCTGTTCCGCGTACACGGAATGGTCGAATGCACTACTCATCAACATCCAGATGGGCGCGGTAGCGAAAATCGTGGGCAAGAGCAGCAATATCACCCAGATCAACAGCAAGCGCCATTGCAAGGCGTGGCGGCAAGCCAATGCCAGGGAAGTACGGATCAAGGCAGATGTTTTCATAAGTTCACCAATAATGCAATCAAGCCTTGCGCCATCGCCGATACTTCGCTGCCCCAGCGGTTTGATGCCTTGCGATTGGCATCAATGGTGCGACTGTCATCGAGTTTGCTGGCATCAAGATAATGCAAGCGCTGCGGGTCGATTTCGACCGATACCGCCTTGCTCGGCCGCAGCCAGATCAGGCGCTGCCAGCTTTGATCGTTATCCCACAACACGGTTTCGCTACTGCCATCGGCAAATTTGACGACCACGGTTTGCGGCACCGGCGCACCATAGCGCTTGAGCATGACGGTGGTGCGCCAGGGGTAAGGGCCAAACCCTTTTTTGGCATCGGGATGCGCTTTTTTCCAGCGCTTTTTCTCAGCCTCAATCCGCTCTTCCAGCGCTTCCTGCGTTTCTTCCTGCCATTGTCCACTCACCTCACGGGTGCCGGGCTGGGGTGTTTCTTCAACACTGGTGAACTTGGCGACCCGGTCATCAATTTTGCTGACTTTGTACACATGTTGGGCAAAAGCGGTTTCTACCATGGCGCGCTGGCCCGACGCCTGGGCCAGGGTTTCGCGCAGATCGGCGATGCTGGGGTGGCGGAATTTCCACTGCGCATAGTATTGTTTGAAGGCGCGCTCCATCACTGGCGTCCCCATGCGCGCTTCCAGATCCCGCATCAGGGTAGCAGTCCGTGAATACACAATACCGTAGCCCGAGCTGGAACTACGATGCCATGAGTTTTGCCCGAGCGGGTCAAATGGCGCATCGACCGCAGCAAAGAGCCGATTCAGCGCAAAACTCTCGGCCGCAACCCCCAGGCCCAGTGCTTTGGTGAAGGGATTGGCCAGCCCCATATTCTGGCCGCGCTGGCGCAGCATGCGGTTATCCCAATACTGATTCAAGCCTTCATCGAGCATCGGCTCTTCAAATTCGTTGGAGCCTAAAATTCCGTAAAAGTAGCCATGACCAAATTCATGGATCGTGACAAAATCAAGTCCATATTGATCCTGAGTACCCGGGTCAATGTTCTTTTTGGCGTCAGTCGTGAAAAAGGTCGGGTATTCCATGCCACCGGCTTCGGCCGCGTTGAAAGGTGGGATCACCGCTGTAACGGTTTTGTATGGATAAGGGCCAAGGGTCTTGGAAAAGTAGCCAATCGAATCCTTGGTCGCCTGCATTACCGCTGATGCGGTATGGGCATATTCCGGCGGGAACAAGACCTTGATTTTCACTTTCGGCACACCGGTCCCGGTAGTTTCTCCTTCCATCACTTTGGCAGTGCGGTTGTCGGCAGTCCAGGCAAAATCATGCACATCGCCTTGTACAAAATGATGCGTCACCATGCCATTTTGCTCGACCGGCGCGCCCTGCTCTTCCCCGGTTGCACCGACGGTATAGCCCTTGGGCACCGTCAGTTTGACATCATACAAAC
>JBDLSU010000157.1:0-6194 GCA_039799405.1 Pseudomonadota bacterium
TCGCACTGGCGCAACGCATCGGCGTGGCCGAATTATCGGCCACTATTCCCGAATATTGCGGTGCCATCTCGAAAAACCCGACCATTCGTGCTAACCCGGCCAAGGTGGAAGCGGAAGAACAACACTGTCAGCCCGGTTTGCTGCTGCAAGTGGTGGATCAGGCGGTTTGCTACGATGTGCGCGAACTGGCCGGTGCCGCTGCGAGCGTACCGGCTGCGCCGCAAACGCCACAAGCGGGCGCGGACGACATCATCATTGATGTGCGCCAGCCGGAGCGGGCACTGCGCTACCCGCTGGCGCTGCCCAAGCACCGGGTGCGGCATATTCCTTACTACAAGCTGGGCAGCGAATTTGCTACGCTGGATCAAAGCAAAACTTATTTTTTGTACTGTGAGCGTGGTTTGATGAGTCAGTTGCAGTGCGAGCATTTGGTGCAGCGTGGCTACAAGAATGTGCATGTGTATCAAAAAGGCGCAGTTCCGGCATGATCAGGCCGGGTGGTGGCTGGTCGGGAAGTGGCTGCGCTATGTGGATAGAAAAAAGCCCTTCGGGCATTCGCACGAAGGGCAAACCTTTGCTCATCTAACCAGGATACTGCGAACTACCAGTGCTACATTACTGCTACTGCATACTACAAAAATCGTACCAGCAAGCATACCGCCGGAATTACAGCCTCAACTGCATCGGCTAGCAAAACCAGCAACCAGCCTGACCTTACTGCATCGTCTATCAAGCATGATCCGTGCCACCTTCAAATTCAAGAACAGGCAAATTGAATCGGATCGAATCTTTCAAAGCGCTTTGAATTTTACGCCGAACCAAATCGGCTGGTGGTTCGAAAACAAAAAACGGGAATGAGTCTACTTTAGCCGACTGCGCGCAACAAAACTTGATATTTTGTGCTGCCAGAGCAAGTGCAGGCCAGAACACGCCAAAACATGTCAAAACATGTCAAAACAGACCTGCGCAGAATTTTAGTTTTGCCAATGCGGCACGGTTTGTGCGGCTGGCAATACTTCTGCAATCGTGTTCACCACCGTAAACAGCGACTGATGGCGTGGTTCCATAAAGCGCTCGGCAATGCTGCGCTCAAACAAGGCGATCAGGTGTTCATAAAAATTATTTTGATTCAGCACAATAATTGGCTTGGGGTATAGACCCAGGCGCTTCAGGGTGATCACTTCCAGCACTTCTTCAAAAGTGCCGCAACCGCCAGGCAGGGCCACGATGGCGTCGGTCTGGTCGCGCAGCAAGGCTTTGCGCTCGGCCATATCGGCGGTCCAGTGAAAAGTGCCCACTTCCTTGTGCGCCCATTCCAGCTCGCGCATGAAATGCGGCATGACGCCGACGATGTTGCCATTGACCGAATGCACGCCATCGGCCAGTCGTCCCATCGAACCGACCCCACCCCCGCCAAAAATGGTGGTGACGCCAGCCTGGCCGAAAATGCGGCCCAGGTCATAGGCAGCTTGACCGTATTCGGCCGGGGCGAGTGGGCTGGAAGCGCAAAAGACGCAGATTTTCATAATAATGGGGCAAAAGAGCGGGAAAGAAGCGTCATCATAACAAAAACGATTCACGCACAGGCAGGTATCTCCAACAATCGACACCTGCATGCTTGCTGCTGGCAAATTTGGTGCCAGCATGATTAAAAATAATCGGAAAAATTGATGCTGGGCAATTGATTCTTTCGGGAAATTTTGCTATGATGCGTTTTCCCTGAACTCCCACTTATATTAAAAAATGCCAGAACATTTTATTCTCTCCTCGATCGCTGTTTTGCCAGTCAGTGCTTTTGAACTTCAATCAGTCGCTTCGCATGAAGTGTCGGGGCTGGTGTATGCAAAACAATGGTTTGGTCTTCAGGCGCATGAATTATCGCTTGGTGCTCACGAATTGTCGTTGGGCGCTCACGAATTATCACTCGGTGCTCATGAAATGTCATTGGGTGCTCATGAATTATCACTCGGCGCTCATGAATTATCACTCGGTGCTCATGAATTGTCATTGGGTGCGCATGAATTGTCGCTCGGTGCTCATGAACTGTCGTTGGCATCGCATGAATTATCACTCGGCTCGCACGAGTTGAGTTTTGCTGGCAAAGTCAAAGAGGGGCATGCTGACACCACGCCACCGGCCAACGGGTTGACGCGTGAACACGGTAAAGCTGCAATTGTCATGGCGGCTCATGCCGATATCCTGATAACCTCATTGAGTGGGCAGCATGCCGATTTACAGGCACCAAAGCCTGCAACCGGGCAGGGCACACTCAAGTCATAGATTTGCGCCAGGGCTTCGGCTCTAAACGTGCAGAAAAAAGAGGCCATGTGCCTCTTTTTTTTCGCGCATCAAATTCAATACCAGAAAATCGATAAAAAACCTATCAAAGAAGTGATTTTAATACATGAAATTTATATTCTTGCAATTATAAATTCTGCAAATAAATATAGACTAGTATTGCTTTAAATGATACAATGTTGCCGCCTGAGAAATTATGACGCCAGTTGGCGTCATTCAGGACGCCGGGGATGATGCATGCCTTTGTATCATTCACTTTCTTTCATTTTTATTACTTGTGTCTATTTAAAATCATGAATTCTTTGTTGTTAGCCAGTGCCGCTGTCTTACCTGTTACCACCCACGAAGCTCCGCTGTTGGGCCACGAATTATCACTCATGGGCCACGAAGTTTCGACCATGGGGCACGAATTGTCTTTGATGGGCCACGAAGTTTCGACCATGGGACACGAATTGTCTTTGATGGGTCACGAAGTTTCGACCATGGGTCATGAATTGTCCCTGATGGGCCACGAATCCACTGGCGGTAGCGCTGGCGCAGAAATGACGGCATCCTGGGTTGACGCTTATTACCTGTAATGTTGTAAATAGCGCGGCCAGTTCTTATGCGAGCTGGCCCAAGTTGCGCAGAATATCTCTGATCCGCAGGCAAGATGGCTCGAACCCGCAGTGGCGCAAGGCTTGTGCTACCATCAGCCATCCATCCACTCCCCCAATGGCATCATGAGTAGCGTCCGTATCGATAAATGGCTGTGGGCCGCACGCTTTTTCAAAACCCGTTCGCTGGCAACAACGGCCATCGAAAACGGCAAAGTACGTATCGATGGTGAGCGCATCAAACCGGCGCGCAATCTCAAATGCGGCGAATTATTGCAGATCGACAATGGCTCCACTCGCTGGGAAGTGCAAGTGCTGGCGCTGTCCGAGGTGCGCGGCCCGGCAACTGTGGCGCAAATGCTATACCGCGAGACGGAAACCAGCGTTGCAAATCGACAAAATGACGCAGAGCAAAAAAAATACTTCCGCGAACCCGCCGCACAAATAAAAGGCCGTCCCACCAAGCGTGACCGCAGGCAAATGGCGCAAGCTTTACCTGAAGATTAAGCCTGCCGACACCAAGATTTGGCCCCGGTTTTGCGCCGGATTGGTTCGTCTTTCACCACTTTGGTGCGCTGCTGGCACTGCTGCGGTGCACCAATAGATATCTCCCTCTAGATTTCAGGTTTGACATTTGCGACGTTGTAGATAATAGTACGAGCGTTCGTTAATTAATTGCGGGCCGAAAGTAAAGATTTTCAGCCAAAGTCGACCCACTCACTACAGACAGGATAGATTATTAATACGAATTCCAAATTTATGCGCAAAGGCGAGCTGACCCGTGCGGCGATTCTGGATATGGCGCTGGCGCTGGCCAGCCGTGACGGACTGGAAGGCCTGACCATCGGCCTGCTGGCAGACCGGATGAATATGAGCAAGTCCGGCGTGTTTGCGCACTTCGGTTCGCGTGAAGATTTGCAAAGTGAGGTGCTCAACCTGTACCACCATCACTTTGAGCAAGAAGTGTTTTACCCCAGTCTGAAAGATCCGCGTGGTCTGCCGCGTTTGCAGGCCATGTTTGGGCGCTGGGTCAAGCGTGTGAGTCGCGAAATTGATTCTGGCTGCATCTATATCAGTGGTGCAGTGGAATACGATGATCGCCCCGGCCTGATCCGTGAGCAACTGGTGGAAATGGTGCGCACCTGGCAAGCCGCCTTGTTACGTTGCGCCCAGCTCAGTATTGAAGCGGGGCATTTAAAAGCTGATACCGATGCCCATCAACTGGTGTATGAAATGTATGGACTGGTATTGGCACTGCATCACGATGCACGTTTTTTACGATTGCCGGGCAGTTCCGGGCGCGCCCAGCGTGGCTTTGAACGGCTGATTGAAAGTTATAAAAAACCGTAGTCCCTGGTTTTGGGCTACACAACATAAGCCACGCGCAGCGGCCAACCTTTGCTAAAGCGTAGTGTTATTAAATTTTGTTTCAGGAGAATACCATGGGTCAATACGTCGCTCCCTTACGTGATATGCAATTTGTGCTGCATGAATTATTGCAGGTGGAAGATGAATTGAAGCAATTGCCAGCGCATACCGAAATGGATGCCGACACCATCAACCAGGTGTTGGAGGAAGGCGGCAAATTTGCTTCAGAAATCCTGTTTCCCCTGAACCATAGTGGCGATAAAGAAGGCTGCCACCACAATAAAGAAACCAAATCCGTTACCACCCCCAAAGGCTTTAAAGAAGCCTACCAGCAATACGTCGAAGGCGGCTGGGCCGCACTGGCTTGTGACCCGACTTATGGCGGCCAGGGCTTGCCGCTGGTGGTCAACAATTCCTTCTATGAAATGATCAATTCCGCCAACCAGGCCTGGTCGATGTACCCTGGCTTGGGTCACGGCGCTTACGAGTGCTTGCATGAGCATGGCACCGAAGAACAAAAGCAATTGTATTTGCCAAAACTCACCTCCGGCCAATGGACGGGCACCATGTGCCTGACCGAATCGCACTGCGGTACCGACCTGGGTCTGTTGCGCTCCAAAGCCACCCCGCAAGCAGATGGTTCCTGGAAAATCACCGGTAGCAAAATCTTTATTTCCGCTGGCGAACACGATATGGCGGAAAACATTATCCATCTGGTACTGGCGCGGGTGCCGGATGCACCGGAAGGCTCGAAAGGCATTTCGCTGTTCCTGGTGCCAAAAATCATCCCGAATGCCGATGGTAGCCTGGGCGCACGCAACGGCATTACCTGCGGTGCAATCGAAGAAAAAATGGGCATTCACGGTAATGCGACCTGCCAGATGAATCTGGATGATGCCACCGGCTGGATCATTGGTGCGCCCAACAAGGGCTTGAACGCCATGTTTGTGTTCATGAACGCGGCTCGTCTGGGCGTCGGCATGCAATCGCTTGGCCTGACCGAAGTGGCTTACCAGACCGCACTGGCTTACGCCAAAGACCGCCTGCAAATGCGCAGCCTGTCCGGCGTTAAAGCCGTGGACAAACCGGCCGACCCGATCATCGTGCATCCGGACGTGCGCCGCATGCTGCTGACTGCCAAAGCCTACGCCGAAGGCGCGCGTGCCTTCACTTCCTATATTGCGCTGCAAATTGACCGCGAACTGAACCACCCGGACGAAGAAGTGCGCAAAGAATGTGCCGATCAGGTGGCACTGCTGACCCCGATCATCAAAGCCTTCATCACCGACAATGGCTGGATCGCTACTTCCGACTGCCTGCAAGTCTTCGGTGGCCACGGCTTCATCAAGGAATGGGGCATGGAACAATATGTACGCGATGCCCGTATTAACATGATTTATGAAGGCACCAACGGCATTCAGGCACTGGACTTGCTGGGCCGTAAAATTTTGCTCGACAGCGGTGCCAAGCTGCGTAAATTCGGCGAACAAATCAAAGCCTTCGTGGAAGAAAACGGCACCGACGAAGCGATGAGCGAATTCGTAACCCCATTGGGCGATCTGGGCGACAAAGTCACCAAGCTGACCATGGAAATCGCCATGAAAGCCTTCCAGAACCAGGATGAAGTCGGTGCCGCTTCGGTGCCTTACCTGCGTACCGTCGGCCACTTGGTATATGGCTACTTCTTCGCACGCATGGCCAAAGTGGCACTGGCCAAGGTCGATTCCGGCGATGATTTCTACAAGGCAAAACTGGCCACCGCGCGTTTCTACTTCGCACGTTTATTGCCAGAAACCGCCAGCCTGATCCGCCAGGCCCGTGCCGGTAGCGCGAGTTTGATGGCACTCGACGCCGATCTGTTTTAAGCGCACACTATTGAACGCAATCGCAAGCAATGGCATGCATTCCCGGTAAGCACACCCGGAATGCATG
>JBDLSU010000158.1:0-2768 GCA_039799405.1 Pseudomonadota bacterium
AGCGCGCATATTATTGAGCAGCGCATCGATAACAAAATTATTCGCCCCAGTGCCAATTATGTTGGGCCGGAAGATTTGAAGTTTGTGCCCTTGGCCAAGCGTAAGTAAGCCAGACCATAAAAAGCCCCCAAAACCACGCCAAATGCGCGTGGCCCGGGGGGCTTAAAAACTGCAGGCGGCATTACCATCCATCGCATGTGGCATGAGCTTGCAGCCCACCATCAATACGCCACCTTCCACAGCCTCTGACACCACCTTCGTCTGCAGGTGAAGTTTGGCGTTTCTTGGTGAGTAATTTGATTGTTCCATTTGACCGCCCTACAATTTCACGAATTGACTACCCAACTGCCGCGTCAGGTTTGGATCGCCATGCCGCATGGCAGCCATGCGCCCCAAATCGACTATCCCCCCACCAGAATGGTGCAATATTCTGGGCCAGCGTATTCTGCAGGCATTGAAATCCATCACTGTGATCAAACACCGGTTCAAGTCTATGGTGTGGCAAAAACGGTAGCGGATTGCTTTAAGCACAGAAACACAATTGGGGTGGATGTGGCAATTGAGGCTTTGCGCGATGCACGCGCGCAGCAAAAAACAACCATAGACGAACTTTGGCATTTCGCCAAAATTTGCCGGGTCGCGAATGTGATGCGGCCTTATTTGGAGGTGATTGGATGAGCCGGGATTTAGCAGCGTCGGTGCGTGCAAAGCTACTCAATATCGCGAAAGCGGAACGGTCTGATTTCAATCAAGTCCTGATCCGTTATGCGCTGGAACGGTTTTTATACCGCTTGGGTCAATCTCAAATTGCCGATCATTTAATCACGCAAGACCTCACTCAGTTGCCGCAATCGCGCTTGCTCTTCCTTGGCTTCCCGCAACAACTGCTGCCAATCATCGGGCGGTCTGCCCGACGTCAGCATTTTGCGAAATACCCGGTAGGCATCGTCATCACTTTCATAAGCACGTTTGTGTTGCTCATCATTAACCCAAGCATAAACAATGATGCGACTTTCCCGATGGTAGCGGAAAAACAGGCGGTATTGCTGGAAGAACTTGGCACGAAACCAGTGGGCATGATCGGCCCCGAGCGTGTGCCCCTGTCGATATTCTGCACGACCGGGATCTTGCGGAATGACGGTAAACATCAGGTGATTAATCGCAGCCAGGCGCTTACTGGCGTTTTTGCTTTGCCAGTGCAGCGGTTCTCTTTCCCGCAGGGTTGTTACCTGCTGGATCAAGCGTTGCAGTTGATCCAGAAACAGCGGGTGCGCATACAAGGCCCAGCCATTGCAAAGTAATGGGGCTGTATGGTTCATTCGTCATCGGGAGAAAGTGCTTGATCCAGATCGGGGACTTGGCCCGCGCTGAGTTCATCCATTACTAATTTCAGCCCCGAATCCAGCACCTTGATTTGTTCAGGATGGCTTGCCATATCCTTGCTTAAAAACGTCAGAAACTCGCCAAGCAACGGATCATCACCGTCTGTCACCCGGGTAAGTTGTACTTCACCATCCGGCAAAATGGCGTAGCGGATTTTATCGCGCTTATCCAGCTTCAAGGCGCGTCGTACTGCCTCGGGTATGGTGGTTTGATAGCGGTCAGTCAGGGTGGATTCAAGTTCGAGCGTGGCAGACATGGTCGTTCCTGGCGAAAAAATTGCGTATTCAGAGGGTAATGCAAGTGCATTGCCTTGTCAATTTTTCTTCGTATCACATATCAACCAATTGAACTGCTCCAGTCTTGTAGTATTGAACCGTCCCAATGCAACAAGGCTGGCCCGTTTACATCAATCCGTACCACTGGGCACCGTCGCCAGCGTGGAATTTTATCGTTTTGCAAATCCAGCAACCAAGCCGCGAGCGCCGTTTCGGATAAATCCGCAGGAATACGAACCAGGTCTTGCCATGTGCCGCTGTTGATATAGATGCCTGCCGGATGTTCAATGAATTTGGCGGCGTGGGTGTGGCCAGTAATCGCGATGACCGGCCCACTGGTGCTGTGGCCCCAGGTGCGGATGCTGTCGTTGGACAATTCGTCGGCTTGATCCGGGGCGAAGGCGTTCTCGGCTCCTGCCAGTTGTTTTGCGAGCACACGTAGCAGCAGGCGGCGTGACCAACTGCTGTTGCCAGACAGCATGGTGCCCGCTTGGACAGGAGTGCTGTTGGGCGCTGAGTCCGATTCCAGATAGCTTTGCAATTCGTGTTGCACCATCGCGCTGCTTGCACGTTCGCGCTCACTCATGCAGGCAACCAGCTCGCGGGCGATGTCCGCCAGTATGGGGGCGTCGGGTGCGACGGGGGTAACATCATTCAACAGGTGATTTTGTTGTAAAAACAATGCCACCGCCCGCAGCAGTGATTGCGTCTTGGCTTGCAGCGCAGTGTGAATGCGCCGCAGTGCCAGTTTGGGGTCAAGGTAGAGCAACGCATATACCACGGCCATTTCCGAAGGCAATAGATCGATGAAAGGAAAGCGCTTACCGCCCTCTGGGTCAATGGCTCGGCGGTAGGGGTTGAGTACGTCCAGTACCAGACGTGAGCCGGGCGGCAGTGGTACGGTGGCATCGCCTGCGGCTTGCGCTTGTAACATGGTTTCTGAACTGATGGCGTTGAACGGGTCTTTCCAGTGACCATGCATGGCGACCACATGCACGCCTTCCGTCTGCGGGATTGTCCAACAGCCTTGGTTGAAAGGTAGCGTTGCGCTGGCTCCCAGTCGTGCAGCGAGTACGTTTTGCACCCGCGTGAGGTTTAATTCCGGGTCGT
>JBDLSU010000159.1:0-4469 GCA_039799405.1 Pseudomonadota bacterium
CGCCATAAAGCCGCCGCACTGGCGCAACTTGCTATGTACCGCAGCAGACAAGGTTGACAAATGCGCTTCATCCACCTGCACCAGGTGTACTTGTTCCTGACGCGAATATTCGCCTACCGCTGACTGATGCAACTTGCTGGCTTTGGCCTGCGTGCCCGGTACGGCGGCTTTCAATTCGGTGAACGCTTTGTCGCCCAGCGTAATCCAGACCAGTTTGCCACTGGGGGCAACAATCGTGGTTTTGGCATCGGTCGCCAGATTATGTGCATGATCATGCGCCAGCGCTGGCAGGCCGCCAGTCAGTGTCAGGCTGCTGATCAGGCAGGACAAAATGTGGCTTCGCTTGAATCGGAGTTGGGAAAATTGTTTCATGACGGTTGTCTCCTTATTGGTTTATAAATCATCCGTGCGGGACGGATGGCAGCCGCCCGGGTTACTTGATGCCCCGGTTTATTAAGCTTATTTAATTGTATAATACTATTTAATAGAAGAATGCTGACAGTCGCACCTTTCCTGCATTACCTGGCCGATTGTTGTAAGTGGGTCAAACATTCGGTATGGTCCGGCGATAAGGTGATGGCAGCCCGGTTCATCTGGTTCTGGCGCACTCAGCCCGTATTTGTTTGGGGCCGAATTGATGGAAAAGAGGCAGTAAAAAGAAGCAGTAAAAAGAAGGGGTAAAAAGAAGGGGTAAAAAAGAGGTAAGCAGAGAAGAGGTAATTACCCTTATATAGAGGTAAAAATAGAGGTAATAACTCACCCCTATTGGCAAGCCCATGGTTGTATCAGGCTAGTCCGCGTTCATGGCAAATTTTTCAATCTGAAACGCAATCATTTCCGCGCAAACCATTTTTTAGCGCATCATTTCGAAGCCTATGGTATTGTGGCGAACTTGCCAATTTCCATAGGATCAGTAATGAAACTTACCTCAATTAGCCTTGCTTGTGCGCTCGCTTTTGGTGGCGTGACTGCGCTCTCAAGCCTGCCAGCGGTTGCCGCTTCATCTAAAGCCGTTGCGCCAGCCAAGGCGGTTACCACGGTCGAAGGTATCACCGAATATCGCCTGGCTAATGGGTTGCGCGTGCTGCTGGCACCCGACGCTTCCAAACCTTCGACCACGGTGAATGTCACTTATCTGGTTGGTTCTCGCCATGAGAACTACGGTGAAACCGGGATGGCGCATTTGCTGGAGCATATGGTGTTCAAGGGCACCAAAACACGGGGCGATTTGATCAAGGAATTGGGCAAGCGTGGCATGCAGTTTAATGGCACCACTTCGTATGATCGCACCAATTATTATGAAACTTTCAGCGCCAATGAGGACAGTTTGAAATGGGCGCTGGAGATGGAAGCGGATCGTATGGTCAATTCCAAAATTGCGCGCAGCGATCTCGATACCGAGTTTTCGGTGGTGCGCAATGAAATGGAAATTGGTGAAAATAATGCCTTTGCGGTTTTGTGGAAGCAACTGTCTGCGGTCAGTTTTGACTGGCATAACTATGGCAACAACACCATCGGTGCGCGCTCTGACGTGGAGGGCGTAAAGATCGAGAATTTGCAGGCTTTCTATCGCAAGTATTACCAACCTGATAGCGCGGTGTTGACGGTGGCGGGTAAGTTTGATCCGGTCAAGACCCTGGCTTTGATCGAGGCTTCGTTTGGTGTCATCCCGAAACCGCAGCGCACGCTGGTTTCCAGTTGGACCAAAGAAGCCCCGCGTGATGGGACGCGGGAAGTGACGGTGCGCCGGGTAGGTGACCAGCAAATTGCAGCGCTGCTCTATCCCACTTCGGCAGGTAGCCACCCGGATGGTGCGGCCATGGCGGCACTGACCGAAATATTGGCCGCTGATGCGGTGGGTCGTTTGCATAAAAACCTGGTAGAAACCAAGCAGGCGGTGGCCATGGCCAGTATGCCGTTCCAATTGGCCGAACCTGGCTATGCGTTGTTTCTGGCGTTTTTAAGCAAGGAACAAAATATTGCCGCTGCGAAGAAAACCATGATTGCCACGCTGGAAGAAACGGCCAAGCAGCCGTTCACCGAGGAAGAACTCAAGCGCGCCAAAACCACGTTGCTCAATAATCTGGAAAAAACCATCAACGACCCGCAACGCTTGTGCGTGGCGATGTCGGAGTCGATTGCACTGGGTGATTGGCGCATGTTTTTTGTGCAGCGTGACCGGATTGAAGCCCTGACCCTGGCCGATGTGCAGCGCGTGGCACAAAATTACTTTAAAGAAGATAACCGCAGCTTCGGCCAGTTCTTGCCGATTGCCAAGCCGGATCGCAGTGAAATTCCGGCACCAGTGGATGTGGCAAAAGTGGTCGAAGGTTATAAGGGCCGTGCCGCCGTGGTATCGGGCGAAACTTTTGATGCCAGCCCGGCCAATATCGACAAGCGTACTGAAAAACTGGTGCTGGCCAATGGTGCCAAGGTGGCATTACTGAGCAAAAAGACCCGTGGTGAAACCGTGGTCGGCCAGTTGGTCTTGAATCTGGGCGATGAAAAATCGATGTTTGGCATGAGTGCAATGGCTGATCTGACCAACGACATGCTGTTACGTGGTTCCAGTCAATACACACGCGCCCAGCTTGATAGCAAATTGGGCGATTTGAAAGCCAAGGTGACAACCCGGCAGCAAGGCCAGGCCTTGATGGTCGATTTTGAAACCGTGCGCGCTAATTTGATGCCCTTGCTGGATTTGCTGCGCGATGTGCTGCGCGCACCGACTTTCCCGCAAAATGAACTGGAATTACTGGTGAAAGAAAACCTGGCGCAATTGGAAGCAGGCAGCAAAGAGCCGCAATCGGTTGTGACCGATGCCAGCCATGTGAAAAATAATGCGCCGTATAAAAAAGGGGATGTGCGCTATACCGAAAACACCCAGGAGGCCATTGCCAGTTATTCGGCTGCCAGTGTGGCCGGGATCAAGGATTTTTATCAGCGCATGTATGGTGCCAGCCATGCCCAATTTACCCTGGTCGGGGATTTTGATGCCGCCGCTGTCAAGGCCAAGCTGGCTACCGTGATCGGCGACTGGAAATCGCAAACCGCTTACGTGCGCGCCCCGCGTGCGGTATTGACTGCGGCAGGGTCAAGCCAGAGTTTTGAAACTCTGGATAAGGCGAATGCCTTCTATCTGGCGCAGTTGCCTTTGAATATGAATGATCAGGCGCTTGATTATCCGGCTTTATTGGCGGCCAATAATATTCTGGGCGGTGGCACCAAATCGCGCCTGTTCGACCGTTTGCGCCAAAAAGAAGGCATCAGCTATGGTGTCGGCAGTCAGCTTTCGGTGCCCGCGCTCGATAGCAGCGCCAACCTGGCCTTTTTTGCATTGTACGCGCCGCAAAATCTGGGCAAACTGCAAGCCAGTTTCAAGGAAGAATTTGACCGTTTTGCCAAACAAGGGGTAACTGCGGATGAACTGGCGCAAGCAAAACAAGCCCTGGCGCAATCCAGGCTGGTGCGTCGTGCCCAGGACCCGGAAGTGGCACGGATCCTGAATAACCAGATGTTTATTGGCCGCACCATGGCCTTTGATGCCAATCTGGATAGCAAGATTGCGGCACTGACACTGGAACAAGTCAATGCGGCGATTCGCCAGTACTTCAAGCCGGAAAACCTGGCGCATTACTATGCGGGTGATTTTGCTACTGCTGCCAAAAAGGCTGCCAAATAAAAGCTGTAAAAAAGCTGTAAAAAAGCAAACCATGGTGTCTGTTGCAATACCATGGTTTGCCAACCTGCTTCAAATCTTGATGTAGCCATTTACCCCGGCACCTTGTCATTAAGGCAGTATTGCCAGGGTAGAAGGGCGACGTGTCGAAAAGTCATGTCCGCACATCGCATTCGGTTATTAATTCAAAGCCAGGATCGTCATTTTTCATCCGCAAAACTGCGGAAAAACTATTTTATCGTGGGTAGACTTGACCATTGCCGGATGGATAGACATAACCCAGGGTTTGCTCTTTTCTATAGCAAGTTGAAAAATACTGATTGTAGCGGAGCTCTGAATCAAACGTCGCGTGGCTGCTCTTGCCGTATTCATTATTGTGGCAATAGGCACGGAACAAAGCAACCGTGCCTGGCATTTGCGTTGTAAACACATAGCCATAAATACCTTCATTGATCTGGCCTTCGCATCGCACATCGCGCGAAGCGAAATGTTCTTGGCCGTGATACGAGCCAGGAATCACGCAGCGGTAGACCGGTGCAGTCGTTGGTGCGCCATAATTCGACACGGATTTCCAGGCCACAAAAATATTAGGCGAGTAGTTCAGGTTATTGATGGCTTCTTGCAAATTCAATGTTTCAAACATGACATGATATTTCAGCGACGATTGATAGATCTCTGTTCCGGCCTGGGCAAATACACTGGATGAAAAACAACTGGCCAAAATAACCGCACTTGCCATGGTCTTGAATAATTTCATTATATTTTCTCTCTCTGGTTGAATGAACGCATT
>JBDLSU010000160.1:0-2879 GCA_039799405.1 Pseudomonadota bacterium
GGCACAACAAAACGGAAATTTGAAAAATTAACGTATCGCCTCTAATAAAATCAAACACTTACGGAGACAGCTATGTGCGAAATGTGTGGTTTTTGGGCGAGGCTTGTTAAACCTGGGTTAAAGGAAGTGGCGAGATAGGCTGTGAAGTCCCGGATGATGAACCGGGTCATTCTGCCGCCACTTCCACCTCAAATGCCACCACGTTTCGCGTCTCGCGAGAAAATTCCACCCCGATCAGGCTGATCGGCAAAGCGCGGGCGCGGTATTTGTTGGCATAGGCTTTGTCCTTGAGTTGCTGCAGGGCGCGGCCTTCTGGTAGCAACTCTACCACCTTGAATTCAAACAGGTAGATGTGCTCTGGCAAAATCACGGCCATGTCGATGCGGCCATGGTTGGTGGCGTCTTCCACCCGCACCTCAAACCCGAGTGCGGCGAAATAGCTGTAAAACACGCTGGCGTAATAGCCTTCATATTGCGCGATTTTGTTATTGCTGTGCCAGTTGTAAGGGATACCGGCAAAAAAAGCGTGGAACAGCGCTTCGATGCCGGGCAGATCATTGGCGTAAAGCAAATCTTCCAGGTTTTGGCGATATTGTTCGGTTTGGCCGTTTTGTTCGCAAAATGCCTGCAACAGATTGCTATTGAGGCTCACTTCCACTTCGCGGTTCGGGTAGCCAAGGGTGTAGCGCCAATTACCGGCCGGGGTTTGTTCGGTTTTGTGAATGGTCAGATAACCGGTTTGGAAAAGGAGCGCTTCGGGTGTGATGCGCTCGATGTCAAAGTTGCCGATTAACTCGCCGGAGGTGCGCAGTTTTGCCAAATTGGGCGTAAAGAAACCGCACTCGGCCAATAATTTCACCAAAAAACCGGGCGTGCCCGTTTCAAACCACCAGTTGTCAAATTGACGATTGTCAAACAAAAGGAGTAAGTCAAACGGGTTATACACCGCAGCACCCGTCCAGTTATAGCCGTTATACCAACGTCGCATTAGCACCCGATCCAATCCTTCCAACTCGGGCGCAAAAACCGTGTCCAGGTCTTGTTCGGTATAGCCACATAGCGCCGAATAATGTGGGTCGAGCGTGAGGTCTTTCAGGTTGTTGAGGCCAGAAAACAGGCTGACCTTGGTGAATTTGGAGACGCCGGTTAAAAACGCAAACCGGATATGGGCGTCCTGGTCTTTGATGACGCTGTAAAAGTCTTTTAAGTCTTCGCGCATGGCTTGCGCAATGGCTGGGTGGTCGATTTGATCGAGAATTGGCTTATCATATTCATCCACCAATACCACCACGCTTTGTCCGCTTTGTTGGTGCAGGCGTGCGATCAGATCGCGAAAGCGACCTGGATTATCCGGGTAGCGCGCGGGTAAGTCAAAGCGGCGTTCGTATTCTTCCAATTGCTGGTGGAGCGTGCCAGTGAGCGCAACGCTGTCTTTCAAGGTGCGACCACCGAAGCTGAATCGAATCACCGGAAAGCGTTGTGACCAATCCCAGTGCTCATGAATAGCAAGGTCTGTAAATAGCACCTGATTGCCTTCAAATAATTCTTTCAAGGTATCCAGAAACAGGCTTTTGCCAAAGCGGCGCGGACGCGATAAGAAATAATATTTGCCGCGTGCGATCAAGCGCTGGGCGAAGCCGGTTTTGTCCACGTAATAATGCCCTTGCCGAATAATTTCGGCCAGGGTCTGAATGCCAATTGGCAGGGTTTTACGGGCTGGCGAGGACATGGGTTTGTAATGTGCTACAAGTCGGTGATGTGGCTCATTTTAGCATGCCAGCCTTGCAGGGCAAGCTTTACGGCTCGCGCGAAGCCCCGGCCGCCTGCAGCTTGTCCAGATACTCTTGCCACATGCGCTGCTGATTCACGCCCAGGGTATGCAGGTATTCCCACGAATACAAACCGGTATTGTGGCCGTCAGAAAATGTCGGCTGCAAGGCGTAATTGCCGACCGGCTCCAGCGCCGTAATGCCAATGCCGCGTTTGCCGGTTTGCAGCACTTCTTGTCCACTGCCATGGCCGCGTACTTCGGCCGATGGCGACCAGACCCGTAAAAATTCAAACGGCAGATTGAAGGTTTGGCCGTCGTCGAAACTGATTTCCAGCACTTGCGAAACCTGGTGCAGGGTGATGGCGGTGGGCATGGTCTGATTCATGAGTCGGCTTTCAGTGGTTCCGGTGATTGGCCCAGTTGCGCCATGGCGACGCTGAGTGCAGTTTTTAGCGCGGGCAAGCGCGCCAGCCGTTCGGCCAGAATCGTTGCATCCGTCTGGCGTTGTTGTGTGCCCCAGATGGGTTGCGGGAAGTGGGCATCGTCAAGGTAGCGTGGAATGATATGCCAGTGTACATGCGGCGTCATATTGCCCAGGCTGGCGAGGTTGATTTTTTCCGGCTGCATCACGTCGCGCATCACCTGTTCAGCCTTGAAGCAGGCTTGCATGATTTGCTGGCGTTGCTGCGGGGGCAGGTCGCTCATTTCCTTGACGTGGGTGTTGCAGATGATGCGGCAAAAACCGGGGTAGTTGGCGTCCTGCACCAACACCAGCCGCCAGGTGGCGTGGCGGTACAGCACTTCGCCGCCATCGCTGCTGCACAGTTCGCATGCGCTGTGTTGACTCATACCAGCACCCGCTCAATCCCGCCCTGATTTGCCAGCGCGACAAATTCCGGCAACCAGTTTTCGCCCCACAAATGACGCGCCATTTCGACCACGATGTAGTCGGATTTGGTGGCAGAATCATCGTCAAAGCGCGACAAGCCTTGCAGGCCGGCCGGGCAACTGGTCCGGCTGTTTACGTCGCCAGTGAAGCCATCGGCGCGCAGCTTAGCGGCACCCTTGACCATGTCTTCTTCCTTGCGGACACGAATCGGGGTCGAAA
>JBDLSU010000161.1:0-7070 GCA_039799405.1 Pseudomonadota bacterium
CAAATGGCCTGCCGATACCCAGCTCGTCAAGGGCAGTGCTGATTTGGCTGCGATGGTGAAGCAAACCGCTGGTGCGATTAGTTATATCGACTTTAAATATATCGCGCAGGAAAAGCTCAACTATGCGCACCTGAAAAACCGCGATGGCAAATTTGTCGCGCCCTCCAGCAAGGGCTTTGAAGCCGCCATGAATAATAGTGGCTGGCGCAACGGCGGCAATTTTGAAGAAATGCTGAACCACCGCCCCGGTACGCAAACCTGGCCCATTACTGGTGGCACCTTTATTGTGCTGCCCCTGAAAAGCAAAAACCCGGCCCGCACCATCGAGATGCTGAAGTTTTTTACCCAGGCCATGATCAAGGGTGATGGCATTGCCGACACTGCCGATTTTGTGCCGCTGCCCGACGCGGTGCAGGCACGGGTGTTTCGCGAACTACTCAAAATTTCCGATGAAAGCGGCAAGCCGCTGGCCTGGTCGGCACTCTGATCCGGGCTGACACTCAGGTCAGGCCCAATTTTGCATGGCACTGGCGCGGCGGCGGCAAATTGTCTCTGGATTTGCGCAAGCCACTCCGTTCCAACCTTGCTTTTGGGCTACACTTGCCACAGCCCACTATTGGCACGATTTTCCCTGATCCTTTCCCGAACATTTCTGATCTGCAAACCGGAGACTTAACGATGCGATTACCCCGTCTGGCCCTGGCGCTGGCACTGACTTTGCCAGCCACATTGAGCGTGCAGGCTGCCAACTATCTGCGCTACCCTGCCCTGCGCGGCGACACCCTGATGTTTACGGCGGAAGGCGATTTATGGCGCGCTTCCAGCAATGGCGGCAAGGCCCAGCGCCTGACGACCCATGCGGCCGAAGAGGCGCGCAGCAGCATTTCGCCTGATGGCAAATGGGTAGCCTTCAGCGCCGCCTACGAAGGCCCGCTGGAAGCGTATGTGATGCCCAGCGCAGGCGGTCAGCCAAAGCGCATCAGCTTTGAAGGCTTCCGGGCCTTTGTGATCGGCTGGACGCCTCAGGGCGAGGTGTTATACAGCGCGCAAAACCAGCGTGGCCCGAATGCACAACGCGTGATCAGCGCAGTCAATCCACTCAATCTGCAACGCCGGGTATTGCCCTTGGCGGAAGCCACCGAAGCCACGCTCGACGATAGCGGCCAGATGCTGTATTTCACGCGCATGGGCTTGCAACTGTCGAACGATAATGCAAAAAAATACAAGGGCGGCGAAGTCGCCCAATTATGGCGCTTTGATCTCAAAAAGCAGGGCGAAGCAGAACGCTTGCCAGTGAGCCACAAAGGCTCGGACAAGCAACCAATGTGGTGGCAAGGGCGCGTGTATTTCATCAGTGACCGCGATGGCAATGACAATCTGTGGTCGATCAATCCGGATGGCAGCGATCCCCGTCAACTGACGCGCCATAGCGGCTGGGATGTACGCAACGCGGCCATGGATAATGGCCGCATCGTATATCAGTTGGGTGCCGATATCCACATCCTGGAGGTTGCCAGCAATCGCGATCAAACCGTGAATATCGAGCTGGTATCCGACTTTGACCAACAACGCACGCGCTTGCTGAAAAATCCGCTGGCCTACCTGACATCCGGCTATTTCGCCGCCAATGGCGAACGTGTGGTCATTACCGCGCGCGGCCATGTCGCCATCGCCGGACTGGGCCAATTGCGCCGTGTCGAAGTGAATCTGCCCAAAGGTAGCCGGGCGCGCGAGGCACAACTGAGCCCGGACGGCAAATGGGTGTATGCGATTTGCGATGCCAGCGGCGAACATGAAATCTGGCGTTTTCCGGCCGACGGTAGCCCGGGTGGGCAAGCCCTGACCCATGACGGCCAATACCAGCGCACCAGCTTCACCGTCTCGCCCGACGGCAAACAACTGGCCCACTTTAACAAGCGCGGCGAATTATTCTTGATCGATATTGCCAGCGGCAAAAACCAGAAAATTGATCACAGCGACAACAGTGCCGAATACAACGATCTGGTCTGGTCAGCCGATAGCCGCCTGCTGGCGCTCAGCCGCGCCAACAGCGTGCTGGAACGTGGCCAGGTCGCGCTGTACGATGTCAGTCAACATAAACTGCACTGGCTCACCAGCGACAAATACCAGTCCGGCCACGTCAGTTTCACACCGGATGGCAACTGGCTGTACTTCATTTCGGAGCGCCATTTCCAGTCCAGCAATCCAGCCCCCTGGGGTGATCGCAATATGGGGCCGTATTTTGAAAAGCGCGGCAAAATCTATGCCTATGCACTGAAGCCGGCCCGCTTTCCGTTCCAGAGCAAAAATGAACTCGATGCGGCCAATAGCGTTACAAATCCCGCCGCCAATGCCGCTGCTACGGCCGCCGCTCCGGGCAGCGCACCTGCCAGCCCGGTCGAATGGTCAGGCCTGGCAAAGCGGCTGTTTGAAGTGCCAATTGCCCCGGGCAACTATAGCCAGTTGCAAAGTGATGGCAAACGGCTGTATTTTCTGGAGCGCGATGGCGACAAGACCCATTTAAAAACCCTGACGATGGATGATAGTGGTGCCCAGCCCGAACTGTTTGCACCGGAAGTGCGCCACTACGAAGTGTCGGCCAATAATAAAAAAGTGTATTTCCAAAAGGCCGCCCGTGGCGCTCCCGGTGACATGTTTATCGTTGACGCCGGGGCCAAGGCAGCGCCCGACTTATCCAAAGCCGGGGTGGCACTCAACAACTGGCAAATCAGCATTCAGCCACGCGAAGAATGGGAACAGATTTTTCACGATGCCTGGCGCATGCATCGCGACTTTTTCTTCGACAGCAAAATGCGCGGTATTGACTGGGTAGCAACCCGCAAAAAATATCTGCCGTTATTGGAGCGGGTACACGAGCGCAACGAACTCAATGATGTACTGGGCATGATGAGCGCCGAACTGGGCACCTTGCACTCACAAATTGTCCCGGGTGAATTACGCAAGGCCGACGATGGCAGCACCCCGGCATTTTTGGGGGCCATGTATGAACGCGAGCCAGACGGCTTTCGCATCAGCCATATCTACCAGACCGAAGCCGAACTGCCGGGTGAACGTAGTCCACTGGCGCAGCCTTCGGTGCAATTACAGGTGGGCGACGTGATTCTGGCCGTCAACGGCAAACCAGCCAAAGACGCCAATGATATGGCGCAATTGCTGGCCAACCAGGTCGGGCAACAGCTACTACTCAAGGTAAAACATGGCGCGCAACAGCGCAATGTCATTGTTACCCCGGTCAACGCCGAACGCAATAACAGCTTGCGTTACAGCGACTGGGAACAAACTTCCCTGAAACGGGTTGAGCAAGTAGGCCAGGGCCGCATCGGCTACCTGCATTTGCGCGCCATGACTCCGCCCGATATTGCCACCTTTGCACGCGAGTTTTATGCCCATATCGGGCGCGATGGTTTGATCATCGACGTGCGCCGCAACAATGGCGGCAATATCGACAGTTGGATTATCGAAAAACTGCTGCGCCGTACCTGGTCGGCCTGGCATCCGCGCGATGGTAAAAGCTATACCAATACCCAGCAAACCTTCCGTGGTCATCTGGTGGTGCTGGCGGATGAACTGACTTATTCCGACGGTGAAACCTTTACTGCTGCAGTACAAGCGCTGAAGCTGGGGCCAGTGGTTGGCAAACGTACTGCCGGGGCCGGGGTGTGGCTGGGCGATGCCAATGTGCTGGTGGACAATGGTCGCGCCCGGGTGGCGGAACACGCAGTGTTTTCACTTGATGATGGCCGCTGGCTGGTGGAAGGTGTGGGGGTGGCACCGGATGTGGAAGTGGAAAACATGCCGCATGCCAGCTTCAAGGGGCAAGACCAGCAACTGGAAACGGCACTGAAAATGCTGCTGGAGAAAATCCGCAGCAATCCGGTGGAGCCGCATAAATCCGGGCCAATTGACCCGGTTGGTGCGCGCTAAGGTGTCAGGATTACGTCAGTTGGATTCTTTGATAACACGCCCGGAACTCGATTGCACCGGGCGTGCATTCATCGGATACAGGCGGCTGAACAAGGCCAGTTGCGCTGGCGAAGCCTGAATTGGCTCTTTCATCACCATCCATAACACGCCTTCGCTGCACGGCGGCGTGGTGAGTGAGCCCATATAGGTAAAATAATCGCGCCGCACCGGTAACAGATCATTCATGTCGATCACTATCGGTGGATTGACCACATCATTTTTTTCCAGCGGCAAATTATTCCAGATGGTTTGAATCAGGCTTTGTGGCTTGCCCCGTTCAATCAACACAGCCACCACCGCCAGCTTGCCATCGGCATCTTTATGCACCAGATGCGCCACCATTTCAAAGCCCTTGCCATTGATGCGTTCTTCTGATGGGCGATGGAAATGAAATTGCAGCAGTTCAAACTGGCGGTTCATGATCGAGACGTAGTTGCCGCCGCTGACATTGACCTGAATGGTGTGGCCGTTATCTACGACCGAAAACCCGACCGGGTGATAATCGAAGGCAATTTGTTCCAGTTCTACCTTCATGCCATTGCGGATATCGATGGGCGACTGGCGATCACCGAGTGCGCATTTGGCCCAGGCCGAATTGATTTTGCCCCAGTTGGCCGGGCCGTTTTCACCTTCATACGACCAATGATCGCTATGGTGAACCGGCGTGACGGCAGCGTGGGGGACAGGTTTGGCTTTTTTTCGCACCACTGCGGTGGTGCGGGCACGTTCATCCTGACGTTTTTTCAGCGCGGCCAGACGGTCGGCAATACGTTTTGATAATTCGGCCTCCCCCATTGGCTCTTTGGCTTCTTCCTTGGGAGGCTCCGGTGCAGCAGCGGCCGCTTTCATGGAAGCTTTGGCAGCGCTGCTGGCCTTGGCCGGACTGCTGGCTGATGCCTTACTGGAAGCTTTGGCAGAGGCCTTGGCAGAAGCAGACTCATCATGGCCATCTGCGGCGTGCGCCAGCGTGGTCCAGTTGACGGCGGCGACAAGGGCTAACAACAGGGTCAAATTTCGCATGGCAGTCCAAACCGAATGTGATGAAGTACTGCGGTTTACGGCCAATCATCCATCAAACTTGAGGCTTGCCATGCTTTGATTCAATTCAGGCCAACACTTTTGCCTGAATGGGATCACTTATGTCTGACTTATGTCTGACTTATGTCTGACTTGTGCCTTGCTCAGGCCTGGCTCTTGGCACGTCCACGCACCAGACGCCATAAACCGCCCAGCACGACCGGCAAGGTTGCTGCACAGACACCGATCACCACAATCACATTCAAATTATCGCGAATAACAGGGATGTTGCCAAAGAAATAACCTGTAGGCACCAATAGTAGCACCCAAAGCAAAGCCCCCAGGACATTGAAAATTTGAAATTTAACAAATCCCATTTCCGAAACCCCTGCGACAAAAGGTGCAAAGGTGCGGAAAATTGGCAAGAAGCGCGACAAAACGATCGTTTTACCACCGTGCTTCTGGAAAAACGCGTGAGTCTTATCCAGTGCTTGGCGATTCAACCATTTATAATCATGAGTAAACACCCGCTGGCCAATGGCTTTGCCGATCCAATAATTGGTGGTGTTACCAAGCACCGCTGCGGCGATCAGCAGCGGCATCAAAATCCAGATATTCATGCCGCCAGTGACACAAAACGCACCACCAATAAACAATAGCGTATCGCCGGGCAGAAAAAACATCACCACCACACCGGTTTCGGCGAACACGATGGCAAATAACAGAGCGTACACATACACTCCGTACTGTTGAATTGCCACGCCGAGCGACTTATCGACGTGGACGATCAGATCAAAAAATTGGGCGAAATCCATAACACTCCTTGGTTGCGCCGGAATCATACACTACCAACGAATTTACTGCACGACAAAATCCATATTTATTACGGAACGGCGGTTCCCCAAAGGTACAATGACGCTCAATCCGTACAGGGCACCTGTGCCCATGCCCCCAATTGAATGAGGAATGTATGACCAGCCCGAAACCACGCATCACTACCACCCTCGCCGCCACCCTGTGCGCAGCGCTCGCCCCCGCAAGCAGCATTTACGCCGCCGACCCGCCACCCAAATCCGGCCTGGCAGCAGTACTGGACAAAGCACCGGCCAGCGACTGGCGCAAAGTTGACCCGGCCAATACCCTGTATATGGATTTACCGGAAGGTCGTGTAATTATTGAACTGGCACCGTTTTTTGCGCCCAACCATGTCGCCAATATCAAGGCACTGGTGCAAGAAAGTTATTTTGATGGCCTCTCGATCTTGCGAGCGCAAGACAATTACGTGGTGCAATGGGGTGACCCGAATGAAAAAGAGCCACGCCCGCTCAAAAACGCCAAAAAATCGCTCAAGGGTGAATTTACCGTCCCCGTAAAAAAAGGCTGGCCTTTCACCCCTTTGCCAGACCGTGACGGCTATGCGCCGCAAACCGGGTTCAGCAACGGCTTTCCGACAGGTTACGACCCCAAAGCCGGACAGGCCTGGCTGACCCATTGCTATGGCATGGTCGGTGTCGGGCGCGACAACAGCCCTGACAGCGGCAGCGGTGCCGAACTGTACGCCATCACCGGCCACGCCCCGCGCCATCTGGATCGCAACATCACCCTGGTCGGCCGGGTATTACAGGGCATGCCCTTGCTATCCACCATCAAACGCGGCGAACCACCGATGGGCTTTTTTACCGGCTACGAGCAATATGTGCCAATCAAGCAAGTGCAACTGGCCGCCGACGTGCCGGAAAAAGAGCGGGTCAATCTGGAAGTATTAAAATCGGACAGCGGCAGCTTCAAACAGGCAGTGGAAGCGCTGCGTAACCGCAAGAACGACTGGTTCAAGGTGCAGGCCAATTACGTGGAAGTGTGCAATATTGCACCGATGGTGCGGGTGGTGAAGTAAGCATCAGGTTCTGGATTGGCTGACGTGCTGAATAGGGTGCACTGTTTGCTTGACAAACACCGGGAGCGACGAGGTAATTCAAAATGCAAACAAGCATCGCCATCATGTGATGCTTTAAACATTTTCGTGAAGCAATACGTCAAACTTTGAAAAATAATTTTTCAAACCACCCTAC
>JBDLSU010000162.1:0-3744 GCA_039799405.1 Pseudomonadota bacterium
TTTGTACCGTAACCGGAGTTGCTCATGAAAAACGCCCAATACTATATCGACAAGCTGGAAATGACGCGCCATATTGAAGGCGGTGCCTACAAGGAAAACTACCGCGCACCGCTGCTGCTGCCGCAATCGGCCCTGACCCCACAACACCTGGGCGCACGTAATGCCAGCACCTCGATTTATTTTTTACTCAGCCATGGCGAGTTTTCGGCCTTCCATTTGCTGGCATCGGATGAAGTGCTGCATTTTTATGATGGCGATGTGATGCACATCTATGAAATCGACGCCGCCGGGCAAATGCAGGTGTACAAGCTGGGGCGTGATCTGGAACAGGGCGAATCGTTCCGGGTGGTGATCCCCGGAGGTAGCTGGTTCGCGCTGCGCTGTGAAGTACCGGGTGGCTTTTCGCTGATCGGTTGCACCGTGGCACCGGGCTTTGATTTTGCTGACTTTACGCTGGATGATCGCGCGGTGTTGCTGGAGAAGTTTCCCCAGCATGCGCAATTGATTACTGAGATGACGTTTGTGCGGTAAAGCCCATTCCTCACATGCAAAGGTTACTGACAACCTTATCATGCATGGCGGCATCCAAGTGAAGGTGAGGCTATGCTGATTTCCCTGCCTGCACCAAAATGGTTTTTCCTGTTCATGCTGGCAATGTTTGTCATGAGTGCCTGCAGCAGTGGCACGCTTGACGCCCATTACAAAGATTTGACGATTCAGGCAGTTCAGGTTGTTGATGCCAATGGTGGCCAATTGGGTGGTAAGTCCCGTTATGTAAGACTGCAGCTTGAGTCGTCTCAGGATTTGGCCGGGTTATCGAAAGGCTTGTTGCAATTTCGGGCTTATATTGTCTTACCGGGCGGTGAGCGTTTTTTGACGCTGGGAACCGGAACTATAGAGGATAATCCCGGGCATTTTAAGCCGTATAAGCTCAAAAAGGGTGCGGATGCCGGCAAAAAGCAATATTCAGTATTTTTCTTTCGTGATTTGATCCTGGATTACGATGGGACTTACAAGGTGGATTTAATCAAGGATACCTACAGTCAAGTTGAGTTTGATGTATCGTACCGGATTTTTTCTGGCCCGCAACTTGCCCGCTCGAAAACGCTGATCATCACAAAGGCGGACTTTCTGAAACATTATGAAGCACGAAAAACGGACGCTGAGCCAGTATTGCTACAGATCGATTAGTCTCTATAGAATTGAATCAGTACATTTTTCAGTCACACAGGACGACACTCATGGCAACATGGCGGCATCGGCGCAAAGCGCCACAACAAACCAGCGATGATAACTGGCTTTTCGCACACCTGAAAAACAATTTCCTCGCCAGCCTGTCAACAGTAGTGATGGTATTTGGCCTTTGTACCATCTACGCCTACCATTTTCACATTGAGTATTTTCCGCAAATCGGTATCGAATCCTTCACCAGCATCATCTTTGCATCGACTTATGTGGGCACGCTGCTATTGATGGGTTTTGGTGCGGTCTTATTCATGCCAAGTCTTTTCATTGGGGGCATCTGGCAGGAAGCCAATAAAAAAAGCCAACGCACGCCACCGCAACAAATACATCATCTTGGCAACCTGCATGGTGCATCATTGCTATCGTTTCTAACCTGGTGTTTGTTTTTGTTTTTGTATGATCAATGTGCCATATCTTTTGGTTATGGAAGCTTTTCAGCTCTACTTCTGTGGATACTTTCCCTTTTGCTACGCAGGCTTCGCACCAATCGCCAATTGCCAACGCCATTGAAAGGATGGGAATTTCGATTAGATGCGGCAATGTTTATAGCGACCTACCTACTTGGCCTTGTGTTGCAGGCATTTCCATTTTTTATGCTTGCCATCATTATTCACGACACTATTTATTTGGCTACGCCTACGCCGGATTACGTTGCGCTGACCATGAGTCTACTTTTTTGCGACATTCTGCTGCTGGTTTTGGGGGGATATTTTGTTTTCGTTTGGTTCGGAAACCCGGCAAGCTGTCTGAAAAAGGCTGGCACTTTGCTGACGATGCTACTGTTTCCATTGGTAATCAGTTTTTTTCTGGGCAACGTGTCGTTTTTTCCAGCCACCATTGCCCGCGTGACCAAGGTTGGCAATTTCTACGCCAGCGAAATCACCCTGTCAGGCGCAGGCTGCACCGTTTTGGCAAAACAGGGTGTGTTATCCTGCCCGGACAAAGCGGAAGAACCCTTCAAACTCTGCGGTGCCTATGTGATGTCGCGTTTTGGCAGTGAAACCTATATCAAGGTCAATTTTAGTCCGGCAGCAAAAGCAGCAGCCAAGCCTGCCGCCAAGGGATCTATTGCCAGCAGCCAAGCGGCAACAAAGGCTGAAGCCGCCATCAAGCTCGAAAATGTTTACCTGCCGACTGCGGCAATATTGGGCATGAAAGTGGACACCAGCGTTCGTAATTCGAATATCACAAAAATCGACGATCATTTGAATAAGCATGTGTCAATTTGCCCGGAGGAAAAAGCCGGGTTGAAGAGCACACCCTATAGCTTCAAGGCAACTGAATTGTTTGAGCATGACCAAAGCATACTCAGCAGCGTTGGACAGAAGAAACTGGATGCCTTCATCCGGCTGATGTCGGATAACAAGAAACCGCTTGATACCATCAACATCGCTGGTCATACCGATCAAACTGGCAGTGCTCACTACAATTTGACGCTGTCACAACTGCGCGCCGTCGCTGTCGAGAATTATCTGAAACAAAGCCTCGCGTCAGACATTGCACCAAAGCAGTTCCATTCTCAAGGCTATGGCAATACCCGCCTCAAAAAGACCACCGGCGATTGCCCCCGCCATTGGCCTGCGGAGAAACAGTTCGCTTGTTTTGCGGAGAATCGGCGGGTGGAAATTGAAGTTACTTTGAAATGAACAGCATCATCTGTGATTTGTGTCGGCCATTTTGAACACTATTCAAACAGCAAGTGCTGCCCACCAATATGATTGCCTTATGCCCGGCCAAACCAGGTCAAACCCAGCAGCCGCTGCGGATCGAGCAGGGTTTGCAACTGCCCCGCCAATTCCAGCGCCGCGCCGCTGGTATAGCGCTGGTAATACGCCAGGTTATACGGCCCAATGCCATGTTCGGCGCTGAAGCTGCCATGGTATTGCTGCACTACCAAATCATAAATTTGGCTGCGGATTTGTTCCACCACGGCGGCATCGTAGGCGCTTGGTGCGTCTTTGGGCCAGATCATATTGAAGTGGCAGCCGCCGTCGGCCCAGTGGCCGAAATCCATTACCTTGATCCACGGGAAGTGCTGCGCCATCAGCGCCAATGCGTCGGCGCGGAATGGCACCAGCGATGAACGCGGCATGGAAATATCAAAGGCGATCATTTTGCCTTCATGGCGCAAGGCTTCACTGATGCCGTGGCGGATGCGCCATAAGTCTTTGCCGCGTCCTACTACCGCGTTTTCGATTACGTCGCCATACAAGTCTTCCAGGCAATTCATTAACACCGCTTCCAGATCGATGCCGGTTACCTTGGCGCTGGCGGCGCTGGCCAGTTCGATCAGGACGCAATAGTCGGGCAAGGGTTCTGGGGCGAACGGGTTGCTCATGTTGGGGATGTGGCGCATGACCGCATCCATTGCGGCACCGGAAATGCCTTCAAAGGCGCTTAAAAATTCGCTGCAATCGGTTTCCAGCACGCGTAACAGTTGCAAAACGGCGGCCTGGTCGCGCGGTACCACCAGGGCGGTGGCGCTTTGCTGTGGCAGGC
>JBDLSU010000163.1:0-2610 GCA_039799405.1 Pseudomonadota bacterium
TGTGGCTATCGCCCGCTCATGCAGGCAATGAGATGCCGGTTTACCTTTACACCAGCCCGATCACCGAAGCGTTTTTCAAAGCCAATGGTGCCAATTACGGCACCTTCCTGGTACGCTGGCGCGACTATTTGCGTAACTATCCGAATTTTCAGCAAGTGAATCGGCGCGAGCTATTGGCCGGGCTGAAACCGGGGGTACTGGTGCTGGGTTCGGCGGTTTTGCTGGATGAGCAAGAGCGTGCAGCCATCGAGAAATTTGCTGATGGCGGCGGCAATATGATGGTGACCTGGGGCAGCGGCGCACGCGATGGCAAAGGTGGCTGGAGCGGCTTTGGCTTTCTGGAAAAGCTGATGGACGTAAAAGTGCGGGGTTTTCTGGATCGCCAATCGAATGAATGGTTTCTCAACCCGTTTGGCGATGGCCCGCTCACCTATACCGTGCCAGCAGGCAAACGCATCTATCTGGGCCGCACCGCTGAAGCGCCGCTACGGCTGGAGGCAGCGCATTTGGCCGGGCGCTATTTTGAATGGGGCCGCCACCCCGGCCCCAACAACGATACCGGCGCGATTGCGTATACCGAAAAAGCCGGATCACGCCGCATTCTGCTGGGTTTTTCCGAAGTAAGCTGGGAATTTGATCAGGAAAACGATTTGCTGCCCATTCTCGATGCCAGCTTTGCCTGGTTGCGCCATCAGGTACGAATTTACCCGGCCACCTGGCCCGAAGGCTATGTGGCGGCGCATTTACTGGAAATGGATACCGAAGACAAGTTTTCCAGCGCTGAATATTTTGCTCAGGATCTGGAAAAAGTCGGCATGCGCGGCAGCTTTTATTGCGTTAGCTCCATCGCCAAAAACCATAAAAAACTGATCAACCAACTGCTGGAAAAGCACGAAATCGGCTTTCATGGCGATGTTCACGTCGGTTTCAAGGGCAAACCTGCCGCACAGCAGGAACAACGCATCAGCGCGATGCAAAAAGACATGCAGGCCACACTGGAAGCTGGCCGCAGCTTGAAACGCCCGGGTTTTCGTGCCCCGACCGAATCCTATGATGCCGAAACTGAACGCATTTTGCGCCAGCACGGCTTTGGCTACCACGTCAGCCAACCGGAGCAAACCGAAGCGCGTCTGCCATTTTTTTCACGCGCTGAAGACAATCTCTCAACCGAGCAAGCGCTGGTGGTATTGCCGCGCACCCAGAATGATGATTTAAATTACACCAGGCTGAAAAAGCAACCGGAACAAATCAAACAGCAAATGATGCGGGAGTTGGATTACGTGCTGGAAATGGGCGCACTCGGCTTATTGTCGGTGCATTCGCAAAGCTATGTGACTGGCGGCTGGTTTAATGAAACCGGCTTTATGCGCAAAGCCGTGCCCGCCTATTTGCAGCGTCTGCAACAAAACAAGGACAAAATCTGGATCGCTACCGGCCATGAAATAGCCAACTGGTGGCGCGCCCGCGCCAGAATCACGCACAGCCCGTCAAATGCTGCCGATCAGTTACAGTTTCAGGTAGCCGCCCCGGGTGTGGCGCAACGCTCGGGATTTTTCATTACCCGCCCGGTGAAGAATAAAGCGTTGCCCCGGATAGAGGCGTTGCAAGCCAATTTACCGCTGCCAAAGATGATTGCGATTGATGAGTTCCGGCTGGCATTGATCTTTGAGCCATTGGCAGCCGGGACGTATAGCTATCGGGTGAAATTTGCTGAATAATTTGCATGAATCAGAAGACCGGGCGGACAGACATTCCGCACAGGCAAACTTAAGCGACTAGCCAAAGGTTTGAAAACTGGCCAGTCGCTTGGGCTTTAATCGTCCTGATCATCGTCACCAATGTCACCATCATCGTCATTGTCATTGTCATTGTCATTGTCATTGTCATCATGATCGGTGACGCAATGGAAACTGCTGGCCTGATTGACGTTTCCAGAACCGTTATAACGTGGCCAGCCGGGATATTCACACAATGGGCGGGTGCGTACTAAAGGTAAGACGTTTTTATCCTCGACTATTTGATTTTTCGGTGACAAGCCTTGCTCTACCCACCGTTCCAGGGCAGTGATGGAATCCCAGCCGGCATTAAAATCCAGACCTACCGAATGGTTATAGCCAGGAACTTCATAGTAGCGCACAAAACCCGCAACTTTGGACTGCCCCATTTTCTTCACAAGGCTTTGGTAATATTGCTGCGTCATCCGGTTACTTACAATCATGTCGGCAGTACCATGCAACATCAACAGCTTCCCGCCTCTTGATTGGAATAAGGACAAGTCGTTCAAGCGGTCATTTTCCAACAAAGACAATGCATCTATTCTATCCCGGTAAGCCAGCAAATCCTGTGAGCTCAATCCAATCGTGTCAAGTACTGGATTACGCGTAACAAAGTACTTCATCCATTGATCAAAAAAAACGGTATAAGCAGCTTGATCCACCCCAACCGGATACGAAGGTGGTGTACTACCTAAACCATAAATTGACAACAGAAATTGGTTATCAGCAGGGTAGCCCAAGTCTCCACTAGCCCACACATTAAATCCAGGATAGGATTTCGCCCCGTTTGCCATCTTAAATGGCAATCTGATCTGGCTACCAATTGTATTTAACA
>JBDLSU010000164.1:0-4413 GCA_039799405.1 Pseudomonadota bacterium
GAAATTTTCCGTGGATGAGGAATTTGCTTGAGTTTTGACGGCACTGGCAAGCCCGGATTAGGGGACTGGAGAGTCAGCCAATTGGTCTGAATGGGCCACCGGTGCCCGTCACCGATTGCAGGACATGAATCGCCCGGGGCACGAACGCCCGGGGCACGAACGCCCGGGGCACGAACGCCCGCGCTGCGAGCCACCGAAGGATTGGAGCCAGCACGACTGGCAACCATGGGTCTGTAATAAACCCATTGGACGCAACGCGGCACCAACGTTTTTCTGGGGCGGTTAAACCGCCAGGGCGATGATGCCAATACGGGTCAATCGCTTGATCCTGATGGGTGTCTGGCGCGTCGCCCGCGAACCGATTCGTTCGCAGCCAATATGTGAAAAACGGGCGCGTGCAACGGGCGCGATTTTGTGGCTTGGGATTGGAAATGGAAAATAGCGATTTGCGCCACCAAAGGGATGTATTTTTTACTTGACACTGGCCAGCTAATGGGTGCCCCCTATTTGTATGATTGGGCCAGAGCGTGGGTACTTTTTCCGGGTTTCTCTTGAAAATACAAAATCTCGGCATTTGTTGATTTTTGCCGTCATTTTGTATAAAGTGCCCAACATGAATACCCTGCATCCACCCGCCATCCTGGCACTGTGCCAGACAAAAGGTTTGCTGCGTCCGCGTGACCTGCAAGCCGCTGGCCTGCCACGCACGGCGCTGGCGCACATGGTGGCGCAGGGGCAACTGCGCAAGGTCGGGCGTGGGCTCTATGCGTCGCCGGAGCGCACACCCGCCGCACACGAAGCGCTGGCCGAAGTTGCCACCAGAAGCCCACACGCCGTGGTTTGCCTGATTTCTGCCCTGTGTTTGCATCAGATCACAACCCAGCAATCGCCCGCGGTTTGGCTGGCAATCGGGCACAAGGCGCACCCACCCAAACTTGAATGGCCGCAACTGCAATTGGTGCGAATGTCCGGTGCGGCGCTGGATCAGGGGATTGAGTGCGTCGATGTCAATGGCGTGCCGGTGCGAGTGTTTTGCCTGGCCAAAACCGTGGCCGATTGCTTTAAATATCGCAATAAAATTGGTCTGGACGTGGCGCTGGAAGCGCTGCGCGAAGCGGTGCTGGGGCAGCGTGTGAGCATGGATGAATTGTGGCATTACGCCAGCCTGTGCCGGGTGGAGAAGGTAATGCGACCCTATCTGGAAATGTTGGGAGCGTTGGCATGAAACAGGTGAAAAATATGGCGGCGTCAGTGCGCGAGCGGCTGATGCAACGGGCACGCAGCAAGGGCCAGGATTTTAACTGGTTGCTGACTCGCTATGGACTGGAACGCATGCTGTACCGGCTCAGCATTTCTTCGTGGCAGAATCAATTTTTGCTCAAGGGCGCGTTGCTGTTCGATCTATGGTTTGAGCAGACACAGCGGCCGACCACAGATATTTCCTCATTTATTTGAAGCTAAGACTTGGTTAATTTCTGCTGCCAGTTGAATTTCTTTATCATTATTCACCTTCCCGAAGCACAAAATTTTGATACAATTAATCACGCTAATCAAGCTCTTAACAAGTAGCAGGTGAGTTTGTAAAGCTGGTGTTTTAAAAAATAGTCAATGCGATAACAAAATCACACGATTTTACGGTATGAAATAAACATTGTAAAGATAAAATTCCAGAAACCCATTTTATTTGGACTAAAAATGCCTTCTCTAAAAACTCGAATGCTTTTTATTAGCCATGCGTGGCGATATGATGATCATTATGGTAAAGTTGTTGATTGGTTTGATAATGCAGTAAATTTTGAATGGAAAAATTGCAGTGTTCCCAGCGATGATGCTTTGCCTGATAAAACCTCAAAAGGTTTATCGGCTGGCATGACTCGCCAGATATCTCCGGCACAGGGCGTCATAATTCTTGCTGGGATGTATGCAGCTCATAGTGACTGGATCAACTATGAAATTAGCGAAGCGGTGCGAATGAATAAAATAATTATTGGCGTCAAGCCTTGGGGGCAAGAGCGGATTCCAACTAATGTACAAACTGCCGCCACAGTAATGGTTGGTTGGAATAGTAGTAGTGTTATTCAAGCTGTCCGAGATTACGTATGAACGCGGATTCAAAAAAAATATGCTTTGTAATCATGGGGTTTGGGAAGAAAACTGACTATGAATCAGGACGCACCCTAGATCTGGATGCAACATACGAAGCTATTATCAAGCCTGCTGTTGAATCTGCAGCCCTGAGATGCATAAGGGCTGATGAAATTATTCACTCAGGAATTATCGACTCTGAGATGTACCAGATGCTATTGAGGGCTGATTTGGTCGTTGCCGACATTTCTACAGGAAATGTTAATGCGGTATACGAGTTAGGTGTTAGGCATGCGCTTCGGCCAAATTCGACCATCATTATGAAAGAATCAAAGGGGCGACTCCATTTTGATCTAAATCATATCAGTACATTTCACTACGATCATCTCGGCGAAGATATTGGAAATAGAGAAGCAATCAGGGCAAAAAGAGATTTGGAGATTTTGATATGTGAAGCTATTTCATCAAATAAACCTGATAGCCCTGTCTATAGCTATATTCCCAACCTTAGGCAACCGGTTATTTCGAATGAAAAGTACCAAGAGTTGCTTGATGAAACGGAGGAATTTCAAGAGCATTTATCAGGCAGAATCCAGTCTGGAAATGAGCATATGAAAAATAGTTCATTTGATGAGGCAATTAAATCATTTACCTCTGCCGATAAAATGAAACCGAATGAACCGTATATTATTCAACAACTGGCATTGGCTACCTATAAAAGCAAAAAGCCCTCCGAAATATCTGCCCTCATTTCTGGTCTAATGATTATCAATCAGTTGACCCCGGGTGAGTCAAACGATCCTGAAACTCTCGGAATCGCTGGAGCCATATATAAGAGGCTTTGGCTTGCGACAAAAGACCTGATTCAACTTAACTTGGCAATTCAGCACTATGGGCGAGGATTTGAAATTCGCAGAGACTACTACAATGGAGAAAATCTCGCCAATTGTTATGACTTGCGATCAAAACTACAAAACGATCCGGACGAGGCTACTTATGATCGAATCGCTGCCAAGAAAGTGCGCAAGTCAATTGTTCAAATTCTTTCTGAAGTAATAAGCTCTACGTCGTTTGACGACCGATCTGATAAAAAATGGATTTTTGCAACAATGGCTAATTGCCATTTTGCTTTAGGCGATGAGGAAAGTGGCAATAAATATGAGGCCAACTTCTTAGCTGCTAGCCCAGTAGATTGGGAAGTAAAAACGTATAACGATAGTAAGGCGCAAGTGCAAGCCCTCGCTCAGGCTGAAAGTGTCGCGGAAAAGTGACTGTTCAGCCATTATGATTGCATGAAAGTTTTTGTAAACAAAATCCAATTGGTGCATGATCGCGGTTGTGAAAAAGAAACCATCCGCGCCAGACCTGTCAAATTGGTCACATGCAGACAGGGATCCCGAGTTCGACAGTTGAGAGCGTAAGTTATTGATTTTAAAGGATTTAAATTTTGTAATGGCATGTTCTGACATCAAAATTCTTATTTAAAGTCAATGGGTTACAAACATCTGTCGAACCCGGGAGGGATAGTATGATTTTGACGCTGCTGAATGCGCTTGAGAAGGTACTGTACAAAAACTGTAGCAGCCTGAGTTGCGATTGTTTTTCGTCGTAGCTTGAGCGCGCTGGTTCGATTCTGATAGTCTCGCCGCTATCTTTCGGGCTGCAAGGATTTTGGGTGCAAACTACGATTGAAATTCACTTGGTGGTATAAACGGTACTTCTCATGCTATGCCCACCCATTCATTTACCTTTTCCGCCAGTGCCATTGGTTCTTTTTCACAAAACTGCATAATCCCGGTCTCCCCAATTGTTTCCATCAATTCTGCTGTTTTCCGTGCCGTAGCAGACTCAACACTCGTCGTCATCTCGGGCAGAATGACAAACAAAGCCGGAGTTGTGTGCCGGTTCGTCAATCTGTGCGCGCGACTGACCTCCAGCATGGAATGGTGGATATGTCTTTCAATCGTGGGAAAGGTTGCATAACGTGCCGAAATAATATTGCCGTAGCTGGTGCCCGTGTCCAATCCAACTGCCATTGTTTTTCCGGCGATGGACAGGGTGCGGCCAGATATGAAAATATCGCGCTGCTTCAACATTGAACCAAGCGCGTCCCGCATAACGCCATAGGCCCAATCATCATCCATCGCTCTTTCACGTGGTGAAATCTCTTGCCAGATTGCTCCGGCCTGGCGTTTTAGAATGGCAAACAGTTCCCGTTCGACATCGTGGCAGGCAATGTAGCCACAGCGATTTAGCCGAACGTGAGGGGTGCCGGTATCCAGGTTTGCCAGTGAGCGGCGAAAGCTTGCTTCGATTGCCCGCTCTGAT
>JBDLSU010000165.1:0-4817 GCA_039799405.1 Pseudomonadota bacterium
GCCAAAATCAGGACAGGCTGTTACATGGCTTATGGCAAGCAAAGCTGCTATCGAGCCGCCCCGGCTGCGCCAGAAAATCGATAAACGTGCGCACCTTGGCCGACAAGCCAGTGCGGCTGGGGTAGATTGCAAACAAGGGCACGCGCGTCGGCGGCATATCCGGCAATACCCGCTCCAAACGCCCCGCAACCAGGTCGCGCACTACCAGCCAGGTCGGCAAAAACACCAGCCCCATGCCATCCAGCGCAGCCAGGTGCAGCAGGGTTTCATTCTGGCTTTTCAACACCGGAGTAAGCCCTGCACTGTCTTGCTCGGACCAACCATGCATGCGCAGCACATCACGCAGATTGATCAGGGAATACCACAGCAGCCGATGCTGCAACAGATCCTTAATTTGAGTCAAGCGCCCGGCTTGCTGCAAATAAGCAGGCGCAGCCACCAGCGGAAAATCGATGTCGGCCAAGCGGCGTGCAATCATGCCCTCTTCCGGGTTGGCACTGCCGCGCAATACCAGATCAAACCCTTCTTCCACCAGATTGACCATGCGCCCGCTCAAATCCACATCCAGCCGCACTTCCGGGTACAGCGCCTGAAACTGCCGCAGCAAGCTGGCAAAACCGGGGTTAGCCAGCCACACTGGCGCGCTCAGGCGCAAGCTGCCACGCGGAATCACCGCCACCTTGCTGATGGCCGCTTCCACTTCGTCCAGTTGCTCCAGCATCTGGCGCGTTTGCTCGTAGTACAGCGTGCCCGCTTCGGTCAGGCTGACGTGGCGGCTGGTGCGATTGAGCAAGCGGGTGCCAAGCCGCCGTTCCAGATGTTGCACATGCTTGCTGACCATGGTGGCCGACAAGGCAAAGCGCGTGGCGGCGGCGACAAAACTCTTTTGCTCGGCTACCAGGCAAAACACCCGCAGGTTCAATAAATTATCCATATTCGCTTTTCCCCTCGATTGATCATGCACTCACAAGAAAGATTGGATGATGATTTTGGCAGATGATCAATCAGCAGTATATCTCTATACTTCTCCCATCCCAACACTTTTCAGGAGTTCACCATGTCCAGCACCAGCATCCCCAACACCTTGCCAGGCACCAACCGCTTCCTTAACCCCGGCCTGTGGCTGGCGCAAATTCTGATGGCAGCGCTGTTTATCCCGGTCGGCATCATGAAGTTAAGCACGCCGATTCCGGAACTGGCAAAAATGCTGCCATTCGCGGCGCAATATCCGGAAATGTTTGTGCGCTTTGTCGGCCTGGTCGATTTGCTGGGTGGCATCGGCATCATCCTGCCCGCCCTGACCCGCATCTGGCCGCGCGGGGGTTTGTGGGCAGCGATTGGCATTATTGCGCTGCAAGTATTGGCTACTGCCTTCCATTTAATGCGCGGTGAAGCGCAAAGCGTGCCATTGAATATCATCCTGATCGCTCTGGCACTGTTTGTGCTGTGGGGCCGCAGCAGCAAAGCGCCGATTGCGCCGCGCTGGCAATAAAGGGTTGCAAGGTATAAAACCGTACACAATCCCGGCCCAAGGCAGAGTAAACTGCCTTGACGCCATCTTTTACCAAGCGAAACGCAAGCGAAACGGACACCCCATGCACACGCCACGCCTTCCCAGCTATTTCCTGTCCCACGGCGGCGGCCCGTGGCCGTATATGGAAGGCGAATTTCGCCAGCACTTTACCCAACTGGAAGCCTCGCTGCATGCCATTGTGCGGGAACTGCCAGCGCAACCGCAGGCGATTCTGGTCATCAGCGGCCACTGGGAAAGCCGCGAATGGCGCGTCTCCGGCAGCGCCCATCCGCCCATGCTGTACGATTTTGGCGGCTTCCCCGAGCATACCTACCATGCGCAATACCCGGCCCCGGGTGATCCGCACCTGGCGCAGCGCATCGTCACCCTGCTCACCGCCGCTGGCATGCCCGCCACGCTGGACCTGGAACGCGGCTTCGACCACGGCACCTACAGCATGCTGCAGCCCATGTATCCGCAGGCTAATGTGCCGGTGGTGCAGCTATCGGTACGGCAAGACTTCGACCCCGCCGAGCATATCGCGCTGGGGCGGGTGCTGGCACCGCTGCGCGATGAAGGTGTCTTGATCATCGGCAGCGGCCTGAGCTACCACAATCTGCGCGCCTTCGGGGTGGCGGGCCAGCAGGCGTCACAGGCGTTTGATGGCTGGCTGCAGCAAACCCTGCTCAATCCCGATCCAGGGCAACGCCAGCAAGCCCTGATCGACTGGCAGCACGCCCCATCGGCGCGCGCCGCGCATCCGCGTGAAGATCATTTGTTGCCCCTGATGGTGGAAGTGGGGGCCGCGTGGGAAGAAGTAGCAGCTTGTGTGTTTCATCAGGCTGATTTTATGGGTGGGGTGACGGTGTCGAGTTTTCGGTTTGGTGCTGTGGCGGGGTAAAACTGGTGCCAGACAAAATTGCGGTGAAAAATATTTCGCTGTTATTCGGTTTTTTCACTGACCAGACACAGCGCAGGGTTGATATGCGCGCTGTCAGCGGGCAGATTACCTTGTTCAGCGCATACCTCCCCATCGCCCCCGTGCTTGGCAATCATCGTTCACAGGCACTGAGGCAGAATTTCTATCATCAAATCCCCCCTTATTGCACCACTTTTAAACGAATAGCTGGTTGATGCCTGGCGTTTCACCATCTGGCAACGGCTCGCAGCGGGCGGTTTGAATGGCTTGTTTGATGTCTTCACGCTTCGTACTTGCTTCCAACTCTGCCAATGCAGCAAGACCAGCAGGGCCGAGGTTGGCTAGCAGTTGGCAGGCAGTGAAAGGTGGTGCAGAATAAGGATACTCTTTAATCAGCTTGCTGACTTGCACAAGCAATTCGGCATCACTCAATGGGCCACGACGATACCACATCAGCACGTAACTGGCCAATTTCGTCGAGTCGTTTTTATTTTCTGCCTGTGCTTGCAAAAACGCAGCGCAATCCCCCCAGGCAGGCGGCAAAAACGTATCACGCGGCAATAATTTTTGTGCGCCCATGGCCCAGGCAAAGAAGCGCGCTTGTTCTGGCTGGTTTGTGCCTTGCCACAAGCTGACCCAGGTGAGCAGCATTTCCGGCGACAAACCTTGCTGAATGCGCCGCTTGCCGCCAATCCACGCCATCGCCCATGATGCCGCCAGTTGTTCTTGTATGCAACCAGTCTGTATCATGCCAAGCAAAGCGGGGACCAGATCAGCAAACAAGGCAGGTGCAGCTTCTTCATCTTGCTTGTCTGGCCCTCTAAAAGCCAAATTCATACAGACCAAAGCGGCGTAGATCCGTCCCAGCACGTCCTGCCCGGCCAGCCTGGTTTGCAGTGCTTGCAGCAACATGCGGCTGGCCTGCTTTGCGCCCAAATATATATTTTGTGCAAGACCACTCATCACACCAAGGTACTGGTGGCAACGCAAGTCATCCAACAAAAAACCGCGCTCAATCGCCTGGCGAAACAAGCCCTCTTTATCGTCTGCCAGCATATTGCCAAGCCAGCCTCGCCCCATGACGGAACCAATCGTCGAGTAATACCGCCCCACTTGCTGATACGCTTTTTGCAAAGTATCGGTGCTAATTTGCACTTGATCAGCCACACATTGCGCCAACAATCGGGCGACGTTCGGTGCTTTACGACGAATCCACTCCGACGCATCACATTGCGCCACCAAACATTGCACCAATTTTTCCGCTTTGCGCTTGGCCAGCACGGCCGCCAGCGGCACCACTTCGCGCCAGCGTTCATCCTCAAAACGGGGTGCCAACAAATCTTCCAGTGGTACAGCATCACGCCGCCCCGGATATTGTTCTTCCACCAGGCCACGCGCCGTTAAATATTCCTGAAACGTCAAATGGCGAAATTCGTACACTTCTTGCAGTTGATCATCGATCTCTTCATGCCCGGTTTGCATCAGCAAGCTACTGCGCAGTTCTATCCGTTCAATAAAGGCTGCCGGGGTAGTGGCGGTATTGCGCAACTCTTCTTCCAGCTCCTGGCGAGCGTTTTTCAGCAGTTTTAGCAGGGCGATGCGGCCTATGCGCTGGATGCCTTGTGCCATCATGGCGCAGGCAATGTAGCAAAGTTGGGCCAGGGTTTCGTCTTCATCCATGGCGTCATAACCCTCGGTATTCCAGGTTTTGACCAATACATTAATGGCGGCGCGATATAAATCGGCCCGTTTGCGCGGCAGTTCTCGCGTGCTGCGTTTTACCACCAACAAGGTGGTGAGCAATAAGGGGTTTTCCGCCAGCTTGCGAATCCGTTGATTAGCCCAAATCGTTTGCGCCAGGCTGGTAGCGGCTTGTTGAATGTCCGGTTTGTCGCCATACACTTCGCTATGCCAACGCAGGCATAAATCGTTGACATCGTGCTTATCCAAAGGCGCGAGGCTGGCTTGCTGGCACACGCTGGCGATCACGCCTGCCACCAATCTGAAACCGGCTTCCCGCGAGGTCAACAGCAAATGAATGGAGGGAAACATGCCAATAAAGGTGCGCAGGTTTTGCGAGAACAGCACGCGGTCGGCTTGGTTGGATAGTTCATCCAGACCGTCAACCAACAGCAATACCTTGCCGCTACGCAGCGCTTCATCTACATTGTCTTGAAACGCACGCGCTTCTGCACCACTCATGGCGGCAGCTTGGGCGAGCTGATGCAGCAGCGCCAAAATTGGCTCACGCGCACGTTGGCGCAAATCGCGACAGCGCAATAGCAGCGGTAAAAATTCGCGCTGCGGTAAATCATCCGCCACTTCGGGCAAGCGCTCAGGCATGGCGTAGGCGGTTGCCAGGCGTTTGAGCAAGGTGCTTTTGCC
>JBDLSU010000166.1:0-2529 GCA_039799405.1 Pseudomonadota bacterium
GGAACGAAGAAAATGATCGCATAGATCCATTTTACGAGCTTGTTGTGCCTCTTCAGAATTTTTTGCGATGCAAGTTGTTGATTATTATCAGAATATTTTTTAGGTTGTTAAACTTGGGTTAGCGTGGGCAGCAGCATCGTCAGCCAGCAAAGCAATGTCTCGCTCGATGCCGGGGTCAGCAAAACCGTCGCCACCCAGGCTTACCTTAAGCCCGGCCTGAATGTGTTGACCCTGCGTCTGGATGCGGGCAACAATGTACTGGAAAGCAATAAGGATAACAACAGCACCCAGGTGAAGGTAACGGTGGATGCTACTTGCAAATAAGCGGTGAAAATAAGCAGTAAAAATAAGCAGTGAAAATAAGCGGCAAAAGTAAAGATAGCAAAAGAAGCAGCAAAATTGAAGCCTTGGAGCGGAGACCAGAATAACAATAAATAAAACAGGTAGCGCTTACCCCGTCTGCTGTACCGTCATTGGTGCGCCAGACGGGGTTTTTCATTGCTACCAGCGCGAATGATGATTTTCCGTGACACCAACCAGATCATCAATCCGGTGCGCCGCGCCCTGGGCATGGGTTTTGACCCAGCCGCAGAAGGTGCCAATTGGCTGCACATAGCGGCTGCTGGCGACCAACAGATTTTTGTTTTGCTGGCGCATGCCTTGCGGCTGGAAATGCAGATCGAGCAAGCCATCGTCGGTGGTAATGTGCCAGGGCAAGATCGGGTTGGACAAATCAAAATCAAAATGCGCTTTACCCAGGGCATACAGTTTGCCATCGAGCCACAGCACGTTTTCATGGGTGCCGAAATAACCGTCTTGCAAATTGAAGCCAACTTGCAAATCATGGGCCGAGGCCCAGCGCCAATCGGTATTGCGCGCCAGCAGGCCGTTGGAATAATCGAAACTGGCAACGCCGTCTTGCAAATCATATTCACGCCCATCGGCTTTGACCCGGCCCTGCAAGCGACAGCCGGAAGATTTTTGCGTGGCATGCACTGCGCCGCCCTCAATCGGCCCCACCGCCAACAACAGCGGCGCACTGCTGCCAAGATCAAAACTGGCGTCGATTTGAAACTTGCCGCAATCGAGCCGCAATTCAAAATGCCCGGCGGCATTGGTTTGCATGCGGATCGAATTTTTCATGAATACAAATTCACAGGCCTGGCCGACGCCATCGCCCACAGTGGCGGTCAGACCGGGTACGCCATCTTGCGCAAAGCTGGCCACTTCCTTGCCCTGCTTGCGGTCGAACGCATAGGCAAAGGCAGTATTGGTCCAACCCAGATCGATAATGGCGATGCCGCAAAACAATTGCTCACTGGCCAGCGCCACATATTGCCAGCGCTTATGGTGAAAATGCCGCCACCAGCGGCTGCGCTGATAAGGTGCTTGCAAATTATCCCAGTCAATTTGCGCCACGCTACCGACGAAACGGCCAAATTCGGGTTGTCCAGCCAGATTGGGCACCGTATTCGGTGCCGGAGGTAAACCGGAGGGTGTCATGATGGTTCCATGCGGGTTTGCAAAAAACTGCGTAAGGATGAAGGTATGCTGTCAGCCAGCCGCACTTGCGGACAAGCATGCCAGTCGGCACAGCGCTGCAGAGCAGCAGCCAGATCCTGCCCCAGCGCCGGGTTGGGTTTGATAGCGGGTTCCAGATGCAGCGCCTTGATTTCAAACTGTTGTTCTCGCCGGTGCGCCTTGGCGTCCAGCCGCCCGATAATTTTGCCCTTGCGCAAAACCGGTAGCGTAAAGTAACCGTATTGGCGCTTTTCGGCTGGCGTATAGCATTCGATGCGGTAGTCAAAGTCGAACAATTCCAGCGCGCGTTTGCGATCCCACACTACCGGATCGAACGGGGACAGCAGTGTGGTCAGGGTCGGACGCAATTTGCCCTCGGCGGCTTGCTGCGCCAGCGCCAAATGATCCGGATGCAAATAACCGGGCGCATCCCAGCCTTCGACCCGCATTGCCAACAACTCGCCGCTTTGCAGCAGGCTTTTGGGGTCGGGTGAGAGTTTGCGGGTGCGGTAATAATCACGAATCCAGTCGGCCTTGGCAAAGCCGAGCGCCTTCACGCTTTTTAATAGCAGTTCACGCGCGGTTTGTTCCGGTGTCGGCATCTGGTCATCCTGCCAGTGCGGCAATACGCGCTGGCGCAGGTCATAAATGCGCTGAAATTTCTGGCGGCGCGCAATCATCAATTCCCCTGCCGTGAACAAAACTTCGAGCGCGCGTTTTTCCGGTTTCCAGTCCCACCAGCCATTACCTTTGCCGCCGCTGCGTTCAAAATCGCTGGAACGGGTCGGGCCATGCTGCTGGATATGGTTTAACACCGCTTGCACCTGCTGCGGGTTGTCGCGCATCCAGCTTGCGGAATACTTCCAGCCCATGGCGGCGGGGTCAAGCATGCGATGGCGCAGCAGGCGGTAGTCTTCAATCGGCACAAAGCAAGCTTCATGCGCCCAATATTCAAATAAATGACCATCGGCCAAGGCTTGATCCAGCCATTCTGGCTGGTAAGCGCCC
>JBDLSU010000167.1:0-4375 GCA_039799405.1 Pseudomonadota bacterium
CCATGCGTTTGATTGGCCCAGCCCGGCATTTCATGAGGGGCGACATTGCCATCCATGGTGCCGGTAAACAGCGTGAGCGGACATTCGAGCTTGCCCAGATCGCGGTATTCATAGCTCTCGCATACCATCATGTCGGCCCTCAGGATAGGCAAGACCATTTCCATCAGTTCGGCATTTTCCAGAACCGCGCGCGGCATGCCGTTAAAACGGCTCAATACTTGCAGCACCTGTTGTTGCGAGACCGAGCGCACATGAGGGTAGCCATAGGGTTGATCCGGGCTGCGGTGGGCCGCAACAAACAAATGGCGTGGCCCCTGGTGACATTGCTGGTGCAGGCGACGTGCCAGTTCAAACGCCAGACCTGCGCCCATGCTGTGGCCGTAAATAATAAAGGGCAATTCCAGATGGCGCGATACCACCGTAAACAAGGCGTCGAGCATGGCGTCGAATTGATCCAGATGGTTCTCCTTGACGCGTTCTTCGCGGCCCGGCAACTGGATTGGACACACTTCGACATGTTCCGGTGCCAGCATTTTCCAGGGATAAAATGTCGAGGCTCCGGAACCGGCGTAGGGCACGCAAAACATGCGCAACGATGCCGCCGGGTTGTTTCCCAGCCGTGGTAACCACAATTGGTCAAGCTTGTCCTGATTCATGCCGCACCTTTCAATTTTCGCTTCAATCCGGCCACGCCCAGAATCAGCTTCAGTACCATCAGTGCCACCGGATTGGTGCCTGCTTCCTTGAGTACCGTCATCGGCACAAACTTTTGCAAGTCGGCCATGTGGTTGGGGGAGCCGTGGACATCGGGATACTGCCTGAGTGTCAATTGCGGCAGGCATTTTTGCAGCAGGGCCGCTTCACTGGCAGGAATGATTTCATCGTGCAGGCTTTGCACGTAATACACCGGAATGTTGACCTGCGCCAGTTCGGCTTCGGACAGAGCAAAACAGCCGATGTGTGCAAACACCTGTTCCGGTGCCACCCGGCACAAGTGGGCCAGGGTCACCTTGGTGGTTTGCGGTACATTTTCCCACCAGCGGGCATCGGTAAAGAAGTTTTGCACCGGTGCGCCAACGCTGCTGATGGCGCGTATGCGCTTGTCCCGGGTGGCCTGGCGCAAGGCCAGGTTGCCGCTAAAACTCATCGCCACCAGATGGGTGTGCTCAACCCGCGCCAGATCTTTGACGGCATCTATCAGGCATGACAACAAAGCGCTGGCGTGTTCGTCATACGGCAGCGGATTTTCACCCACACCCGGCATTTCGGCTACCAGTACCGATACGCCCAGGCGTTTGCCTGCCCACAGGAAAGCCTGCCATTGTTCCTTGATCGAGACAATCCCGCCCATGACCAATAACAGTGGCCGGTTTTCACCGCTGCGACAAAAGTAAAACGGCACTTCTTGCCCGCCATAGTTGACTGACATGCGCCTGAAATCCAGTTGGGCATCCTTTTCTGCCGCATTTTTCGCAGAGATAGCGAAGGTGCTCACACATTTGCGATGCGCTTGCAGCATATCCGGATTGGACGGGTAGGGAAAGCGTGCCAGGTTGTAGTATTGAAACGCCAGTTCCGGCTTGCTTTGCCCAACCAGCCTGTCGCCTTCCTGCATCCATTCATGACCCCAGCCGCCCGCCCCCTGCTGCGCCAGTGTGGCAACGCGCGCCAGAATTTGTTTGACACAAACCATATCCATGTTCTGGGCGCGAGCGTGCAGTAATACCAGATTTTGCAATTCTTCCAAATATGTCACGGGCTAAACCTCATTTTTTTCGGGTAATTAATCGTTGGCGGCAAGCTTAAATCCACTTGATGCCACCAAAATAAATTTTCTGCAACAGACGGCGCTTGGCAAAGCCGAGTTTGTTCAAGGTGCGGTAGAACATGCGCCGGAACATGGTTTTGCCGTTGCCACTGAGCAAGAACAAGCGTTCCTGACGGCGCTGGAAACCCAGGGTAAAGGCCACGTCTTTTTGGCGCTGGGTTTCCCATGCCAGCAACTGACTGCGCAGGATTACTTGCTCGGGCTGTTTGCGCAAGCTGTCGATAATCACATCGCTGATCAGGCGTGCGTCAAACAGCGCATGTTTGATGCCCTGTCCCATGATCGGGGTAATCGTGTGTGCGGCATCGCCCAGCAGAACCAGGCCATCAATCGACCATTGTGGTACTTCGGCGGTGAAAATGTCGAGCAAGGCCACGTCATTCCAGCCTTTCACGCCTTCGCGCAAAACCTGTTTCAGGTCAGGTTCGAGTTCATCGACAATCGCATACAAGCGTTCAATGCCACCCGAGCGGAACTGCTTATAAGTGCCAGCAGGAATGTTGATACCGGCCCGCAGCCGGTCAGGATAGGTTGGCAACAGAATCAGTTGTTGGTCGCCCACCAGCTTGATGCGGGTTTCGGCCTGCCAGTTGCCGGGGCGAGGCATGGTGAACCACAGCACATCACGCGCCACCGGTTTGATATCGGCTTCCAGATTAGCCAGCTTGCGCAATTTGGAATAGCGGCCGTCGGCGGCGACTACCAGCTTTGAACGCACTTCGTAGCTTTCATCACTGTTGCCCACCACCATGCCCACAACCTTGCCGTTTTCCTGAATCAGCTCTTTCCCCGAAACGCCCATCCGGATTTCAAAATTCGGATACTGTTTGGCCGCCTCCACAATCGCGGCCAGCAAAACCGGTTGCGGAAACTCGATCACACTGCGGCCTTCGACATCGGCCGAGCCAATATCCATGCGCAACAGCACTTCGCCATTTTCATATAAATCCATGCGTCGCGATTCGAGGAAGCCATGCTGGTCAATATAATCTTTCAGGCCACTGACTTCGAGTAACTTGCGTGCATCGGGCGAGAGCGATTCGCCCCGAAAGTCGCGGTTAAAATCCTTGGCCTTTTCCAGTACCAGCACGTCGATGCCAGCCTTGGCCAGCAACAAACCCAGCAATGCGCCCCCGGGGCCGGCACCTGCTATGCAAATCGAACAGCTTCGTTGTTGTTCCATGATTGATTGCTCCTGTTATTAATGGGTTGTCTCCGGCTACTAGCCGGTCTATTGATCGGGGAATTGTTCAATCGCGCTGCCAATCTGGTGCAGGATGTCAGCCGCCAGCGCGCCATCGAGCGCGCGGTGATCAAACACCATCGACAAGCGCATCATCGGACGCACCACAATCTGGCCATCGACCACCACGGCAGCATCCCGAATGGCCCCGACGCCGAAGGCCAGCGTGGTGGAACTGATGGGGAAAAAGCCCTGTACCCGGCTATGTCCGAGCGAGGTAATGGTGAAGGAGCCCTGAATTTCCTGCCGCTTGGCCAACTTGCCCAGCACCATGCCGTATAACATGCGTCCCAGCCGGAACGGCACCGAATTGAGTTTTTTCACTGCAGCAAATTCGCTGCTGTTCTCATAGGTAGCGGCTTTATAGCGCTCAATATCGGCCTGAATCTGGGGCACGCTTTTCTGGTTGCTGTCGGCAATCAGGGCCGAGAGCACCATGCGTTCGCCAAAGCCGGTTTTGTCCAGCGTGAACTTGGCGACCACGCGCTCATAGCGGATGATCGAGGGCGACCAGCCATCCTTGACCGATGAATTGGCTTGCGGATGCTGTGCCACCACCTGCGAGATGGCATGGATCAGAAAGCTGATATAGCTCGGACTTGGGCCATGCGCCTTGTATCGGGCGCGCAGCGCCTGGATCCGGCTCATGTCGATTTCAGTATCGAGCAGGATCGGCGCATTGCTCCTGGCGTGGTCGAGAAAAAACCAGGTATGCCGCCGGTGCTGCGGGAAAGGAATGATTTGGCTCATCGTAATAGTTCGCTCATCAATATCAGGCTGCCATGCGGGCAGCGCTGGTCAGGGCAGATCCGGCGCATTTATTTGGCCGCCAGACGTTCGATCAGGGCCTCTACCTGACCTACGGTTTCGGCACTCAGGTAATCCTTGATCGGCAATTTGATGCCAAATGCCTTTTCAATATGGGAAATCAGGCGCATTGCCTGCACCGAATCCCAGCCCGGTAAATCCTTGAAACGATGGTCGGGGCTCAGTTCCAGTTCGAGATCGAGTGCAGTTTCAAGCAGCGCGGCAAGTTTGTCAAAGTGGGACACAGTCAGCCTCCAGAAATGGGGAATCAAGCGCAATCCAACTGCTCGGCTGGGCCATGGATTGCAAATCGTGGGAAAAAACTGCCAGTTCAGTGCTTGCTGGCAGCGTCGTAAAACCGTTTTCGGGGAAGAAGGCGACATATTTGCCATTTTTGGCACTGGCAATAAATTCACCTTGCACTTCAGACAGACCACGCCGTTTGGCCCAAAGCAAAACTTCGCGCAGTGCGCAGTTTTCAATGCCACGGGAAAAGA
>JBDLSU010000168.1:0-2804 GCA_039799405.1 Pseudomonadota bacterium
AATATCGGCCGGATGCGCCAGTGCCGGAATGCTGTGGCTGTCCCAGCCTGCGGGTTTCAAATCGCTACTGGCCAGATTGGCGACAAAGCTGCGGCGGCTGTTGGCGTTCAGGCTCAGCGAATATGGATCAGTTACTTCATTGCTGACCAGCTTGTTGTCAGCAAAGCGCGAAATCACATTCACGCTATAAGTGTAATAAGCCACATTGGTGTAAGCGCTATTGGCGGCGGTGTAAGACCACACCCCGCTGGCGGCATCTTCCACCATATCCAGCGTGGTTTTATTGGCGCTAGTGGCGTCAAGATACACATTTAACTTGACCGATTGCGCAGTCGGTGCCCACAGCCGGAAGGTTGGCACATTATTGCTGTCAAACGTTACGCCCAGCCTGGCATTGGCGGCGTTGGCGGCATACACATCGTCCAGCACGCCTGCGCTCTGGATCGAGGTTGCCTGAATCAACTTGCCACCCACATCCAGTTGCGCCAGCACCACCTGGCCCTTGAGGCGGCTACGCGCATTGGCAGCATCGGCGTCCGTCAATTTGAGCGTGGTAGCGCTTTTCAGATGCGGAAATTTGCCCTGTAATGCGCTGGACAAACCGCCCGGAACGATAGTCAGGGCATAGCTGCCGTCACTGCCAGTAAACACCCCGTTGGCATCGACACTGATATTGCCATTGGCGGCGTAATACAACTTATAGCTACCCGTGGTGGGCACCGCGGGCCAGACCAGCGTGGTTTTATCCAGCCACATGGCTTTGGCGTCGGACAAATTGGCTACTGTGACGGGCAGCACCTTGTCACTGATCACGCAACTGCCTTCCAGCATCCAGATTTCTTGCCCGGTAGTGGCGATATTACTTGCCAGGGTTACCGCCTGATCGCTGGCACAGTTTTTGGTGCCATTGCCATCGGTTACCAGAAACTTGACCGCAGTTTTGCTGGTATCGATGGGAATATCCACATAGCCGCCAAAACTGTCGCTTTGGGTGAACATAAAGCGATCCTTGATCCACTCGGCAGACGGTTTCACCGGGCCTTCAAACGCATACGCACCCCAGGCCGCTTCATCCTTCTGGATGCGGTGAAAGTGCATACGCAGGGTTTTGGCCGGAATGCTGGCCGCCGGTGTAGTCGATGGCGTACCAGTCGTACTACTGCCGCCGCCGGAACAACCCGCCAGCAAGCTACTGCACAGCACCACGCTGGCAGGTAAGTATTTCAATAATCCAGAAAACAGTGACATGGGGAATCCTCAATCAGGGGGGGGCAAAAACAGCGCTAACTAAAAAACTTGACTAAAAGCCGGAACAAAGCGACGAAATTCAGAGCGCAGGCGCGCTCAGATGAATGGTGCAATCCGATTCCAGCACCCAGATTTCCTGACCCTTGCTGGCCAGATCCGGTGCCAGTTTCAGGCTTTGGTCGTTACCGCAATTCTTGTGGCCTTGCGCATTGCTGACCAGGAAGCGCATTTCGCTCTTGGCGCTATCCATGGCGATATCCACATAGCCGCCAAAGGCATCGTTGGCTTCAAACATGAAACGGTCAGCAATCCAGGTCTTGCTCGGATTCTTTGGCCCCTGCCAGGAATACACGCCCCAGTTGGCAGTATCGTTTTTGGCGCGGCGGTAATGCACCCGCACGGTGGCAGCGGGGACGCTGCTGGTAGTTGTGGCATTGGCAGCAGCATCTGCGGCAACCGCATCTTGCGCGGGCAGGGCGCTGGCAAACAGCATGGCCAGTACAGGGGCCAGGGTGGCGGCGGTAAATTTGGCGAGTTTCATATCGTCTCCTCGAAAAATGACTTGTTTTTTTGGCGTAATCCGAACAATCAAAGCGCTTTGAATTTGGGCTCTAATTCAACCCATGAGGACATTTTTGCGCGTCAGGGGATTTGCTTGCTACGGGATGGTTGATGCGCAAGTTATCATGCTTGCACGATTGGTGTTTGATATTTTGTGCTGATCAGATGTTTGTGTCCTGCCAATTTTCAAAACTGAGGCCAGGTACCCGGCTGAATTCAGACAAGTTGCGGGTCACCAAACAACATCCTGTGGCGCGAGCGATTGCAGCGATTTGCAGATCATAAGGGCCAATGGGACGACCCTCTCGCGCTAACAGTGCGCGAATTTCACCACAATGTTCGGCAGCCCGATCGTCAAACGGCAGACTTGGGATGAATTGCGCTAATTCTTTGATGCGCATTTGATTTTCTGCGATCCGGGTGCTTTTACATGCGCCGAACCAGAGTTCCGACCAAACTGGCGCACACAATCTGAGTGATTCAACACCTGCATTCTGTACACCCCGAACCAGACCGGGTTGATTTTTCAGGATACCAATCCAGGCATTGGTATCAAGGAGAAAAACCGTCATCAGAAATTTTCCCGCATGGCGTCATCTGGCAAGGATAGTGTGCTGATATCATCCGGGAAATCTGCACCAAGGCAACCTGCAAACTTTTGGATGAATGTGCTGGTATTTAAACGGTTGTCAGGCACTGGATTGATCTTGCTACGGCGACTAATAAATGCAATAAAATCAAGGGCCTCCTGTTGTAATTCGACGGGAAGGATGCGGGCATTGGCACAAATTGTGTCAGGTAAGTCCATGTTGACCTCCATTTGTGGGTATGGGTTGAATTTGCTTATGGTAGCCGAAAGGCCATTCTCTGCGCCAGTATTTTTACATCGTCTATCGAATTATTTGCCGTCGTTTTGCGGCACCTGCGCCAATACACAAGCCCGGATTTGCATTTCATCCGCCCCCAGAAAAAAATCTTCATACTGCGCTTCATTC
>JBDLSU010000169.1:0-4529 GCA_039799405.1 Pseudomonadota bacterium
AATATTTCTTGCTCTTCGCTGCTTTTCTTTTCAGCGCAAAGCCTTATGATCAATTTACCATCATCACTGTATTCAGCAACGGCTCCAGTAGTCGATATCGTGAATTCTGTATCTTCATTTACCAATTTCATTATTAGTCCTTCTTTGTAAAACTTAACATCCTGATCCAATCTTCTTGATGAAGCCCTTGCCACTTTTTTCATGCGTCATCGAGATAGATTTCGAGGGTGGGCGATTTCGTATATCTTTTACCAAGTGCGGCGGCACATGTTCGTAGGGCACAAAAATAGCATGTGTTGGACGCTTACCACTTTCTATTATTGCCGCCAAACCCCGATTGTTTAGCGTCACTGCTTTCCCAGTTTTGGGGTCAATCGTATAGGAGATAAGTAGCTCATTTGGACTAATTACGTTAGCTTTGATCTCTTGCGCAACAACAAGTACAGGACGACCTCTAATCGAAGGTGGTGCTTGGGAGCCAATTTCGCTGAAATTCGGGCCTATTCTATTTTGCCCAAAATGCAAATCCTCTGGAAAATGTGTGATTTCCCCAACTGCAAAAGGATCAAAACCGCTCCACCCCAACGGATCAATCCAGGAAACCGGATTCGGCGCATATTGATACAAATTCATCCCACCCGCCAAACCAATCGGGTCTTGCGAAATAAACCGGCCAATATCCGGATCGTAGAAGCGGAAAGTATTGTAATGCAATCCCGTGCTCTCATCGGCGTACTGCCCGGCGAAGCGCAGGTTTTGTTGGATGCGTTGTTCCATCTGCGGCATGGCTTGCGGTAGTTGCCAACTGACTTTACCCCAGGTGCTGTAATCCCCCGCCCACACCAGCGCACCATCTTCCCGCGTTACTTCCAGCGGGGTGCCGATTTGGTCATTGTGGAAGTAGTACAGCTTGCTGCCTTTGTCGCTATCGATGCCGCCATCTGCGGTCAGGTGTTGATCCATCCGCGCCAGCGGCGCGTAGTCGAAGTCCGGGTCGTAGACATAGGTGCTGATGTGTTCGTCCTGCACTTCTTGCAGCATGCGCATGCCTTGCCAGATGAAACGGCTGGTTTCGCTTGCGCCGGTGTATTGCTGCTCGGGCCGTTGCACCTGCCTGGTGATGCGGCGGCCCAGCGCGTCGTAGTGGAAGCGGGTGGTGGATTGGCCGTCGCTGGTGTGGCCGCGCACTTCCAGCAGGCGGTTTTCGGCGTCGTAGCGGAACTGCTGGTGTTGCCATGCGCCCTTGGCTTTGCTGGCGACGTTGCCGAAGGCGTCGTAGTGGTAGCGAATGTCTTGCCATACCAGCAGACGATTGTTTTTGATGGCACCGTTGCTGGTTCTGCCTGGCGTGGTCTGGTGCGGGGTTTGCAGGTTGTCGGCTTCGTCCCAGCCAAATTGTTCCAGTGCGTGGCCGTCGGTGCCACCTGCCAACAGGCGGCCCTGGGCATCGTACTGGTAGCGGGTGTGGCCGCGCAATTGATCGGTTTTGTGGTGCAACTCGTTTTGCAGGCCATAACGATACTGGCGCGAAATCAAATCTTTTGCCCGCTGTTGCCCGGGCGGTTGTGCCGGATCAGGGACCAGTGTGGCTGGCTGCGGCGCGCTGGGGGCTGCGGGGACAAGGCTGGCAGTTTGCCAGGCGCGGCGGCCGCGTGCATCGAAGCCGAAATGGCTGGTCAGGCGACCCTGGGTGCGCAGGATTTCGCGATGTAAATCATCGCGTTCGATATCGCATATCACCTTTTCACCCAGCCGGATTTGATGGGTGTGGCCGCTGCCATAGCGCAAAAAGCCCATGCTTTGGCCTTGCGGCAGCGTCATTTGCGCCAGATTGCCGAGTTGATCCAGTTCATATTCGATGGCACCTTGGCTGCCCTCTTCTTTGATCAGTTGCCCGGCCTGGTCATAGCTGAAGTTGATCGTATCGGGCAAAATGCCCTGCGCCTGGCCCCCGGCTGTGGGCTGGCGGCTGGCGCACAGCAAGCGGTCCAACGCGTCGTACCGGTAATGGGTGCTGGCGTCTTGAGTGTGGCGTGCCAGCAGGCGGCCCATGGCGTCGTGCGCCAAACGGGTGATGCGCTGTTGTGGCTGGCCGCTTTCGGTTTCACCGGTGACGCATATTTGCGCCAGCGCACCCTGCTGATCATAGGCGTACTCGGTGCAGATGCCATCGGGATTGGTTTGGCGCATGACACGGTCTGCCGCATCGTAGTCGAAACGATAGCTGGCCCCATTGCCATTGATCAGTTCCAGCAGGCGGCCATGTGCGTCGTAACGGATTTGCTGGCTGCGCTGGGCAAAGCTGATTTCACGCGTGACCTGGCCCCGGGCATTACGTTGCCAGCTACGATGCTGGCCGCGCGCATTGGTGTGGCGCTGCAGCAGGCCCAGTGCGTCGTACTCGAACTGTTCTTGCTCGCCATCGGCATGGATGATGGCGCTTTGCTCGCCGGTTTCGGTATAAATGAATCGGGTTGACTGGCCCATGGCATCGATGGCGCTGATCAGGTTGCCGTCGTCGTCATAAGCATACTGGCTGGTTTTGCCGGAGCAATCGGTATAACGGGTAATTTGGCCGTAAGCATTCCATTGCATGGTTTTTTCGCCACCACGGGCATCAACTACTTTTTCCAGCAAACCTGCGCGGTCATACTGGTAGCGGGTTCTGCGCCCCAGTGGGTCCTGGGTAGAAAGCAGCAGGCCACGCGGGTCATACGCGGCAAACCACTGGCTGCCATCGGCCAGGGTGGCGCACAGTGGGTGCAAACTGGTTTCGTGGTATTGGGTTTGGGTGATGCGGCCCAGCGGATCGGTTTCCTTGACCATACGGCCCAGCTCGTCATAGGCAAAACTGGCCTGGTGCTGGCCTGGCAAGGTGATGCTGGTCAGGTTGCCATTGGCGTCGTATGCAAAGTGGTTTTGGCCGCCATCAAAATACTGGCAGGCGATCACTTGCGCATCGGCATCGAATTGCCAACAGGCCTTGCGGCCAAAGGTATCGATGGCCCAACTGCTGCGCGCGGCCGGGTCATAGCCAAACTGGTAGTGTTCGCCTTCGCTGCTATGGTGTTCTACCACCCGCATGGCACCATCGATCTCGGCCCAGCGGTAGGCACAAACCAGACCGAGGGCATTGATGTGTTCCACCATCAAGCCGTTTTGGTAGCGAAAGCGGCGCTGGGCTTGATTGAGGCGGTTGAATACGCCGCTTAACTGGCCACCTTCATCGTATTCATAGCGCACCAGCATGCCGGGGGTACCGCCTTCGCGCAATTCAACTGTGCTCAGGCGCGCTGCCCCGCCGATGTCTTGATAGTGCATGGCAAGCACTTGCCCGCCCCCGGTGCGAATGTGCGCCAAGCGACCGCTTTCATCGCGTTGAAAGCGGATGCGCTGACCAACCTGGTCTTCTTCTGCCGACAAACGTGCCACACCGGTAGCGTCAAAGCCGGAAAATTCGTAATAGCTTTGATCCAGCCCGTATACCAGATAGCGCCCGTCTTCGGCCCGTGCCAGATAGCGCTGTTCGGCCACGCTGTAGATTTTTTGCCCTGGTGCCAGTTGTGGAAAGGTAGTTTCGCGGCCCTGAAAATCGACATGGATGATGTCTTCACCTTGCTGGCGCAGGTGGATGTCCCATTCATGCAGCCAGCCCGGCCCCAGCATGCCGGAAAACTGCAAATTGCTGGCATAAAAGCGGCTGCAGGAGAGCGGCAGGCGGCCGGGCAAGACGAAATCGGTTTCATCGTCAGCCGGCAAAATCTTGCGCCCGCTACGCATATCAACCGGGTTGCCGATCAGCCCGGAAATAGCAGGGGCCACCACATAGCGCCCGGCCGCTTCGCCTGCCACATAGCCAGCGATAAATTTGGTGGCGCACGGTGCCAGCGCCTTGATCGATTTCTCTCCCGCTTTTTTTATCAGTCCGGCCAAGCCGCCGACCAGCCCGGCAATGGTAAAGGCCCAATCGGTATATTCGCGTACCCAGGCTGGTATTTCACTGTCAAACGCCAGCACCGGCTGAGTGCCACCGCCGATGAACACATTGCCCGAACCACTGCCAATGGTAGCGCCGCAGGTAATATGGTCACCCTTGCGTGCGGCGGCCTGACCGTTGATATACACCGTGGCCGAGCCTTCTGCCACCAGTGGCAGCGGCGGGTGCTTGCTGCAAACCGCAGCGCTGACCGAGGCAATGGCGGCCTGCAAGCTATTGGTAAAAACATTGCCCGATCCGGTACTGATGGCCCCACTCGGATTGGCAATGGCGCTGCCTATTGCCTCCCCCAGTTTCAGGTAGCCTTGCGCCGCCACCCCGGCCACCAGACCCGCCACCAGCGCCACCCCGAAGCCACAGGTAAAGGTGCAAAATGCCACCGCCGCAATCAGGGCGATGCCGATCAACGCACCGGCTAAAAAACCGGCCAGGGCAAAGCTGTGCTCAATGCCATCGGTAACGCGTGCTGCTTCAAACATGCTCAACCCTGTTTATGCGCGTGGTTGAAAGCTGGCCAGCCAGTTGGCCCACA
>JBDLSU010000170.1:0-2652 GCA_039799405.1 Pseudomonadota bacterium
ATGACCCGTTGTTGGCGGCACGGCTGCTGGGCGAGCGCAAACAGATGGCGCGCATCGCCGCCGGGCTGGCCACGCGTACCTATGCGCTGCCCTGGCTGACGGTGCCACCGGTTGGGGTACAAGAATTGTCGAAGCTGGTGAGCAAAGCAGGGGAGTGAGTCAGCGGCAGGGGGAAATCGCTCGCCAGCCGATAGCGTCGCGTTATTTGCCGCTATCCCCGGCCAAATGCGAATACAGCCAAAAATCCATGGCCTGGCCGCGCACCTGGCGAAAACTGCGCAGCAATCCTTCCTTTTGAAAACCACAGCGCTCAATCACCGCAATCGATGGCGCGTTGGCCAGTAACACCGTCGCTTGTATCCGCGTCATATCCGCCTGCTGATGCGCCCATTGCACCATGGTTTGGGCGGCGCAGCTTGCAATCCGGCGGCCCCAGTGGCTGGGGGATAAATCATAAGCCAGTTCGCACGATTTATTCTGGCTGGAAACGGTATGCAGGCCGATGGTGCCAACCAGTTGATCGGTATCACGTCGGGCAATTGCAAGCCGGAATGGCGAATCCGCCGTTTGCGTGCGGCTGTCCCAGACGTTATGATCCAGCTCGCGTTCGGATTGCAAATTCCAACTGGTGTGCTGGTACACCTGTGGCTGGCGCAGATAATGCGCCCAGACTGGCAAGTCGCTGGCGATGATCGGGCGCAGCAATACCTCGGGGTGTTCAAGGTTTGGCAGGGTTGTTATCAGCATGGATGGCAACCAAATCGCGAATGTGGGGTATGAGCAAAGTGATCTGGAAATGATATTGGATTTTTGCGCCAACAATCACCAGCAACAGCAGCAACCCCAGGCGTATCAGGGAATCATGCAACAAAAAACCGGAAAGGAAGTAGCCGCCGAATGGAAAAATGCCTTGAAACAGGATTCTGCCGCCAGAAATTTTCCAGCGTTGCGCCGTTTTCCACAGGCGGGTGCCACTTATTGCCAGTATGTACTGCTGTTGTTGGCGCTCCATTGCCCGTAATTCGGGAATGGACTTGATCGAATGGTACATATCGCGCTGCTCGTCTGCATTTTGAAATGCTGATAATGATACGGGATTTCAGCGTCAGTGATGCAAAAATGCGACGCTTTAGCGCCACAAATCCAGCTTCAAATCCAGCGAGCGTTCCAGCAACCAGCCGCTGGCCAACATCGCAATCGTCACCGAACCGCCGCCCAGTACCACGCGACGGTAAGTCCAGGTCTTGCGCAGGTAGAACGCCAGTGGTAAAAACGCCGCTACGATGCATAGCTGGCCCAGTTCCACCCCCAGATTAAAGCCAAGCAAAGTCAGCGCCAGCGAGCTTTGGGCCAGGCCCAGGTCGGCCAGGACGCTGGCGAAGCCAAAACCGTGGATCAGGCCAAAGCCGAAGGCGGCGATCCAGCGGCGGCCTTGTACTACCGGGTACAGGTTGTTGATGGCCGCGACCAGTACCGAGGCGGCGATCATCGATTCCACCAGGCGCGAGGGCAGGCTGATCAGGTTGAGGCTGGCCAGGGTGAGTGTGATCGAGTGCGCCAGCGTGAAGGCGCTGACCACTTTCACCACCTCGATCAAGGCGCTTTTGAAGTCGCCCGCTGCTTGCCACTGGCGCGCCGAAATGACCAGTACCGCTGGCAATAGCAAAGAGATCAGGAACAGGATATGGTCGAAACCGATCCAGATATGCCAGACTCCGTGTTTGACAAAATCGAGCCACTGACTCAGGCTACCGGCCTGATTGATCCGGATGATCTGGCTGGCATGGTCGGGACTGAAGATGGCGCTCTGGCTATGGCTGGCATGGGTGAAATTGAGCAAACCCTTGTGTTGCGGATCGATATCGAATAGCAGGCTGTACTGGATTTGCAGTGCTTCGACCCGGACCGGACAATGGCCACGCAAGCGCAATACCGCGTAGGCACCGTCGCTGTGTTGGTCGATTAATTGCTCGCCCACTGTTAACTGGCAAGCCTGCCCGGCGCTATGCAAATCCAGATGCGCCAGCGCATAGGCGGCGATTTGTGCATGTTTGGCGCGGATTTCTTCCCAGGTCAGTGCGCCGTTGCCATCCGCATCAAGCCCGATTGCCATTTCCAGATCGCGCAGCGCAATGTCCCACTGTCCTTTGATCAGGGTTTTGGCGGGAGCCTGGTTTCCGGCTTGATCCTGGGGTGAGCCGCCAGCTTGTACGCTCAGGTTGAGGTAGCTGTCACTGGCTTTGTGTGCCTGCGCCAGTTGCGGCAACAGTTGCAGGCACAACAGCAAGGCCCAGATTGGGTTTGGCATGCGAAAAAAACCGGGCATTATGCGGCTCCTGGCTTCTTCCCAAGCTGACGTGTGAGCCGGGCAATAGATTGATCTTCCAGCCTGGTTTGTGCCAGCCATTGCAATACCGGGCGTGCTGCGGCGGTTTGCTGACTGGCGACGGCCGCTTGCAGCAAGATACGCGCATCGGCCGGTTCTTTCTGCACTTGCCAGTTTTGCTGCGCCAGTTTCAGGGCCAACTTCGGATCGCCTTGCAGCAACAGGGCAAAGCGTGCCTGTTCGCGCTGGTGTACCGAATCACCGCGCCGGGCGGCGGCGTCAAAGCGCTCGGCCAGGTGCTGGATCATTTGTTTGGCCAGTGGCGA
>JBDLSU010000171.1:0-2559 GCA_039799405.1 Pseudomonadota bacterium
TATGGCAGGTCTGCGCCCCCCAGCGAATGGGCCACCAGATGCAACCATTCGGAATTTTCGATGCCACTCAATTGCGCTGCGCTGCCTCCCATCACCTTACCCAGTTGATCCCGTGGCGGAATATCGGCGAGTGACGCTGCCGCAATCGAGGCATCCTGACTGCTGATTTCGCCTGTCAAGGGACGCGGGCCTTCGGTAAGCATGCTGCTTTCATCTTCTTCCATCGGGCCACTCATGGCAGAAACCCGCATTCTGGAAGCATCGGAAGGCGGACGCCATTGTACGCTTGAAACAACGCCGGCATGATTGAGTTTTAGTGCCCGGTGCCGCCCTTTCACCGGAATCAAGGTGTTTTCCGGATTGCTGGTCAGGTGATGCGCATATTCGGCCGCCTCTTGCTCGCTGATAATAATATTCCGTGATTTCAGAATGCGTTGAACTTTCTGTTCCAGTGTCTCCACCAACTGCAGTACGGTGACGGGTGATCCCTGACTCATGGATTGGCGCTGCGCGATTGCATCATCCGCATGGTGCTCAGAAATGGACGGATGCATCCCACCCATACTTGCGTCTGGCTGGCTGCCCATCCGCCATGCTTTCCCTCCCATTATGTCGGCTTCACGCTCCAGAGCGGCGTCATCGTTAATTGCCACGCCAGCCTTCATCTGCATGGTCGGCGTAACCCGCCCCTGTGCCTGCTGTACCACGTGCCAGGCTTCATGTGCCAGATGCTGCTCCTGACCCGGAGCCACATGTATCTCACTGCCTTGGGCATAGGCAAGCGCATTCAACTGCGCTGGTTGTGACGAGTTATAGTGAACTTTCACATGATCCAGGCGCATGCCGGAAAGCGTCTCAATGCCGGATTTTAAATTGTCGGGCAAGCCGGTATGATTTGGCATGGCTGCTGCTTGTGCCGGACTGCGGTCTGTGGCTTTAGCTTGTACAGCCAGCACGTCTCGCCCCTGCAAACTGTCGTTCATCAGTGCTTGCAAAACACCACCTTCACGCACCCGGTGACTGTTATTCATCATCGCCTGTAGCACCCCTGTTTCTGCAATGTGGCGACTGCTCTCCATCAATTGTCGCAAGGCCTGCACCTTTGCCATTTCTGAGCGTCGGTCGGCAAATGCGCCCTGCTGCCCGGCTGATTGCATGGCTGCTTGATCAGAGCGGGTCGGTTGTTGGTTGTTCCGTTTGGCTGATGCCGATACATGCGTTTCCATAGGTGCGTAGGCTTTGAGGGGTGAAAAAACAAATGACAGAAAACAAACGGGAAACAAACGAGAGACAAACGAGAGATAGACGGGAAACTCAAGCTATCCGGCACAAGTATTTCATACAACCCTCGTTATCACAAGCCGGTCAGCAGCGGGAAACAGCATAAAGTGAAATCGAGCGCTTTGGTCACAACAAAACCACAGCCATATCCCGCATTACGCAATGACAACCGGGAACAAATTCGTGGCAGAGTGGTTCAGCCAAACCGGGGGCCAGGCTTACCCCCGGCCACCAGTTAATTCACCTCACGCATGCGCGCCAATGCCGCGCCGCACACGGTACAAGCCGCATGTTGTACGCACTTGACAGCGGCATAGCCCATCACCCCCTGCGCCCCTTCCACCGGGGTGCAGTGCAACTGGTGTGGCATTACCTTGCCGGAGGGGCAAATATCAACCACATCTTCCTGCGCCCCCTGGCGTGCCTGCCACTCCGCGCGCGCGGTGTGGCCACCACTGACCAAGGTGGTTTCGCAGCGCTCTGCAGGCGCACGGGCAACAACATTGGGCCTTGATGGCGCGGGCCGTGCCAGTGACGGCGCGGCTGGCGCTGGCACGATGGATGGCATGGATATTGGTGCGGCCTGCAGGGCAGCCACCCCGGCATCATCTTGCATCAGCGCATGCCCACCCATCCATAGCAGAATGGCAAGCATCGATAGCACCGTGATTTTTTTCATGATGCGCACCCGGCTCATGTGCCTTGCGCCTGAATGGCCTGCAATAATGCTGCTACGCGCGCCTTTTCATCGGACGACGCACCCGGATAGTCGGCACGCAATGCGGCATTCAACGCGGCCACAAGTTGCGCTTGTCCGAACACGGTTTGGCTGGCAATGCGTGATTCGATCAGGCTGTACACCTCTTGCCGCACTGTGGGCGTGGTATCGACCAGGTATTGTTGCTGCGCCGCCAGATTGTAGGGCTGGTACTGATTCAGATACCAGATGCGCCGGGTTGCAGCGGCAAGGTGAATTTGCGCATCGGCGCTCCGGGCCATTTGCGCCAGATACCCATCAATCGTGGTCGAGTAACGTTCCTGATTTTGCCCGTTCAGATCGGCAATCAAATCCAGGATACGGGCCGTGAAGGTGCTGTCGGGGGTGCGGCTGTCGCGCTCGATCAAGCCTTCCAGCAGGTTGACATCCTTGAGGTCGGCATCGCGTATCAGGCTGTACAGGGCATGCGCCAGTTGTGGTTCATCGTTGGCGAAAAAGGTCTCGATCAACAAGGCACGCGCCTGACCATCTTGCCCAAGCTGGCGTAATGATTGTTTGAT
>JBDLSU010000172.1:0-3822 GCA_039799405.1 Pseudomonadota bacterium
CGTTGCACCGCAGTTTCGTGCGCATTTCTCGTGCATTTATCATGCATTTGTCTTGCATATTGCGTGCTTTTGCTGGCGTCACACCCTGCGTAAAATGCCTTTCAATGAGAGCCAGCCATGACTGAAACCACCCGCCCCACCCTGCCCTTTGCCCAACGCACGGTCTTCTTTGTCTCTGATGGCACTGGCATTACTGCCGAAACCTTCGGCCATGCCGTACTGACCCAGTTTGAATTGCGCTTTCGCGAAGTGCGCGTGCCGTTTATCGACAGTATCGACAAGGCCCACGAAGCGGCGCGCCGCATCAATGAAGCACATGAGAAAGATGGTCATTTGCCTATCGTTTTTTCAACCCTGGTCAAGGTGGAATTATCAAATCTGGTGCGCGCCTGCAAGTGCGTGTATATGGATTTGATCCAGACTTTCGTCGGGCCGCTGGAACAGGAACTGGGCGTCAAATCAACCCACACCATCGGCCGCTCGCATAATATTGCCGATTCTGAAGAATACAAAAACCGCATCGAAGCCATCAATTATTCGCTCACCCATGACGATGGCCAAACCAATAAAAACCTGGCGGCGGCGGATGTGATTTTGGTCGGCGTGTCACGCTGTGGTAAAACGCCAACCAGTTTATACCTGGCAATGCAATATGGCATCAAGGCAGCCAACTATCCGCTGACGCCGGACGATTTTGAGCGCGGCCGCTTGCCTTCAGCCCTGCCGCCATTCAAGGCCAAGATTTTTGGCCTGTCGATTACTCCGGCGCGCTTGTCAGAGATACGCAATGAACGCCTGCCGGGCAGCAAATATGCCACGCTGGAAAATTGTCGTTACGAGATTAATGAAGCAGAGATTTTGATGAAACGCGAGGGGATACGCTGGATGTCAAGTGCCACCAAATCGATCGAAGAAATTTCGACCACGATTTTGCAAGAGGTAAGAATGGAGCGGAAATTGTATTGATATTGAAAAACGGGCACGGTGTGGCGTGCCCATCAGAATCAATCAAAAGAAATGCTGCCACTCTTCCATCCAGGCCGGAAACGCCTGTGCTTCCAGTGGTTTGGCAATGTAATAACCTTGGGCGCAGGTGCAACCCATGCCTTGCAGAAAATCCCAGTCCTGCTTGTTTTCAACGCCTACTGCCACCGAAAAACGGTTCAGGCTGCGCGACAAACTCAGGCAAGAATTAAGCACAATCGAGAGCGCCTGGTTTTCCGACGCGCCTGCCACAAAGCTGCGGTCGATTTTGAGTTCCGAAAACGGAATGCGCGCCAGCATCTGGATATTTGAGTTACCGGTGCCATAGTCATCCACCGACAAACCAAAGCCCTTCATGCGCAAGCGCGCCAGGGTTTCCCAGAACTGCGGGTCATCGGCCAATACCGCCGATTCGGTAATTTCCAGAATAACGTATTCAGCTTCAATCCCGTGGCGGGTCACGGCGTCGAAAATACGGTCGGTAAAATTGGGTTGGGTCAGAGAGGACAGCGACAAATTGATCGAGACTGCAATCGGAAATTCCAGATCATGCCAGGCGCGGCAGGCGGCAATCGCTTTTTCGATCATGATCCAGTTGAGCAAATCAATTTGACCATGTTGTTCCAGCACCGGAATAAAACTCGATGGGGTCAGGACGCCATGTGCCGGATGACGCCAGCGCGCAAACGCTTCTGCGCCCTTAATATAGCCGGTTTTCAGTTCAACTTTGGGTTGAAAGAAGGGTTCAAACTGCCCGGCCGCCAAACCTTCGGCAATTTCAGCCAACGAAAATACCGGAACACTGTTGCGCGCTTTCTTTTGGCCTTCCGGCGACAGGGAATATTGGGTCAACAGCTCTTGCAGGCGATCCGGGGTGGGCGGTTTTTCGATGGTGCCCAGCAGGTTGACGCCATACGCTTTGGTCATGGTTTCAACCGAAAACAACAGGGCGCGATCATGGGCGGTGACCAGAATAATGGCGGCGTGGTGATCACCCTTGGCCAGATGCCGCACCAGTTCCATGCCATCCATATTCGGCATGTTCAAATCGATCAGGGCGATATCGATGGGGGCATGGCTGGTGTCCTGGAACACGCTCAAGGCTTCAATCCCGTCAGCCACTTCCACAATGCGTGTCGCACCAAGTTTCTTGAGCATCACGGCCAAAGCCCAGCTTTGCACCGGATCATCTTCAGCCACAAGAAAATTTAACTCAGCAATCTGCATCACACATCCTTTCACATCAATTCTGAACCCGATTTTATCCTTAATTATCCATCAATCCGGTCACAAAATCGCAATCAAGCCAGAAAACAGAAGCAAAGCCTGGGAAATTTTGCTGCCATGCAACAATGACTAGCGATTCTGCCGCAATTGTTCAAAAAAACATACGGCAGCGCAGGCAGCGACGTTCAGCGATTCCATATTGCCAAGATGGGGAATCCGGATTTGCCATCGCGCTTGCGCTAATAATTCCGGCGACACGCCCTGCCCTTCATGTCCAAATAACCATGCAACTTGTTGCTTCAAATCAATATCATACAAGGTTTGATTGGCATAGGAACTGGTCGCCAACAGCGCAATGCTGCTGTGGCGCAATAGTTCGGCCAAATCGACTGATTCATAAATTTGCAACAGAAAATGCGCCCCCATGCCCGAGCGCAATACCTTGGGCGACCAGGCTGCAGCGGTGCCGGGGCTGCAAAATACCTGACGGATGCCAGCAGCGGCGGCGCTACGCAAAATCGATCCCAGGTTGCCGGGGTCTTGTACCTGATCCAGCAATACCGCATTTTGCTGCAACGATGGCAGGCTGGTTGGCTGCGGCGTGTCGATCACGAACAAGACGCCCAAACCATTTTCGACCGGACTGACGGCCTGATACATGGCATCCGGAATCACGATGGTCTGCGCCTCACAAGCTTGCATCAGGGTGGCAATTTCGGGGTGGTGTTGGTTATCCTGATTGACCACACAATGCAGCGGCTGCCCGTATTGCGCCAGATAGACCTGGCACAAATGGCTGCCATCGAGCAAAGTGCGCCCGGCCTTGCGCCGCGCTGCGGCACTACCCGCCAATTGTTTCAGGGCTTTGTACCAGGCGTTGTCACGCGAGCTGATCAGTTTCATGATGGTTTTGCCTCCGGCATGGCGCGTTCCAGCACCGCCCGCACTGGCGCATAACTGCGCCGGTGTTCCGGGCAAGCGCCATGCAACTGCAGGCGTGCCAAATGCAGGGCCGTGCCATAGCCTTTGTGTTGATCGAATGCGTATTCCGGGTAGCGCTGGTGCAATTCCAGCAGCGAAGCATCGCGCGCGGTTTTCGCCAGAATCGAGGCCGCCGAGATTTGTGCCACCTTGTCATCGCCCTTGATGATGGCATCGACCCGCATCGGCAGCGCGGGACAACGGTTGCCATCGACCAGCACCAGACCCGGTACGATATTGAGCGCCAGTACCGCACGGCGCATCGCCAGCATGGTGGCTTGCAAAATATTCAGGCTGTCAATTTCTTGCACCGAACACGAGGCCACCGCATAGGCCAGCGCGTGCTGGCGAATTTCCAGCGCCAGCGCATCACGCCGGGTTGCACTGAGTTTTTTGGAATCGCGCAAGCCTGCTATCGGTCTGGCCGGATCGAGAATCACCGCCGCCGCATACACCGCCCCGGCCAGCGGCCCGCGACCGGCTTCATCGACACCGCAAATGACGGCATCGCTATCATCAAACAAGGTCAGGCTGCTCATGGGAGGCTCATCTGGCTATCTCTGCTGGATCATCGGTGGATAAAATGGGTGAGGCCTGGTGATATGACGGCACCTGGCGCGTCCTCAGGTG
>JBDLSU010000173.1:0-14163 GCA_039799405.1 Pseudomonadota bacterium
CAACGCCACGAAAGTCGCTTCGCCCGAGAAGATTTGCTCTTCGGCCGAAACCACGTCAACGTGAATAGTGTTTGCCATGTTTATCCTTTGTGCGCAGTCCCGCGCTGCGGGACTGCTTCAACTCGAATTAGCCCAGTTTCTTGGCTTTTTCGATGGCTTCTTCGATGGTACCAACCATGTAGAACGCTTGTTCTGGCAAGTGATCGAGTTCACCGGAGGCGATCATTTTGAAGCCTTTGATGGTGTCTTTCAACGATACGTATTTACCTGGGGAACCGGTAAACACTTCCGCAACGTGGAAAGGCTGGGACAGGAAACGCTGCATCTTACGCGCACGTGCCACCACCAGTTTGTCTTCAGGGGCCAATTCGTCCATACCCAGAATCGCGATAATGTCACGCAATTCTTTGTAGCGCTGCAATGTACCTTGCACAGCGCGGGCGGTGTCGTAGTGTTCCTGACCAACGACCAGCGGATCGAGCTGACGCGAAGTCGAATCGAGTGGGTCCACCGCAGGGTAGATACCTAACGATGCGATGTCACGCGACAACACCACGGTGGAGTCCAAGTGAGCAAAGGTGGTTGCTGGCGATGGATCGGTCAAGTCATCCGCTGGCACGTAGACGGCCTGGATCGATGTGATCGAACCGACTTTGGTGGAAGTAATACGCTCTTGCAGACGGCCCATTTCTTCAGCCAGGGTTGGTTGGTAACCCACGGCGGAAGGCATACGACCCAGCAGCGCGGATACTTCGGTACCGGCCAAGGTAAAGCGGTAGATGTTATCGACGAAGAACAACACGTCTTTACCTTCGTCACGGAACGATTCCGCAATGGTCAAACCGGTCAAGGCAACGCGCAGACGGTTACCTGGGGGTTCATTCATCTGACCGTACACCATCGCCACTTTGGAGTTGGCAGGGTTTTCCAGGTCAACCACTTTGGCGTCAGCCATTTCGTGGTAGAAGTCATTACCTTCACGGGTACGTTCACCCACACCGGCAAACACGGACAAACCACTGTGCGCTTTTGCGATGTTGTTGATCAGTTCCATCATGTTCACGGTCTTGCCCACACCTGCACCACCGAACAGACCGACTTTACCACCCTTGGCAAACGGGCAAACCAGGTCAATCACCTTGATACCGGTTTCCAGCAAGTCTTGCGATGGGGAGAGTTCGTCGTACACTGGTGCTTTACGGTGAATCGATGCCACGTTGGACAAATCGATTGGACCGCATTCGTCGATGGGGTTACCCAACACGTCCATAATCCGGCCCAGCGTTGCTGTACCGACTGGCACCATGATTGGTTTGCCAGTATTTTGAATCGCCATGCCACGACGCAGACCGTCTGAACTACCCAGCGCAATGGTACGCACGATACCGTCGCCGAGCTGTTGTTGCACTTCCAGAGTCAGTTCTGAGCCTGCCATTTTCAAGGCGTCGTACACCTTGGGCATCGAGTCGCGTGGAAACTCAACGTCCACCACAGCGCCGATACACTGAACGATTTTGCCATCAGCCATGTTCGTTCCTTCAAATATAGTTAAAAATTGGGTGGGGAGCAAAGCTCCCGCAAATTAATTAAGCGATGCGTGGCGGTGATTACACTGCTGCGGCACCGGCGACGATTTCCGACAATTCCTTGGTAATGGCGGCTTGACGGGTTTTGTTGTAAACCAGTTTCAGTTCGCCAATCACATTACCGGCGTTGTCGGAGGCGGATTTCATTGCCACCATACGCGCCGATTGCTCGGAAGCCAGGTTTTCTGCCACGGCCTGGTAAATCAGTGCTTCTACATAACGCACCAGTAATTCATCGATCACGACTTGCGCATCCGGCTCATAGAGGTAATCCCAGCTATGGTTGCCTTTGTCGGCTTGCATTTTGTAGGCGGACAGGGGCAACAATTGATCAATTGTGGCTTCCTGTTTCATTGTGTTAATAAACTTGGTGTAACACAAATATACCGCGTCCAACTTGCCTTCCTGATACGCATCCAGCATCACTTTCACTGGCCCGATCAATTTTTCCAGGTGCGGCACATCGCCCAGTTGCGTGGCATGCGCCACCACTTTCGCTCCCACCCGATTCAAAAAGCCAAATCCTTTGTTACCAATCGCTACGGCTTCGATCTTGTTACCCTGGCCTTCGAGTTCACGCATTTTGTTGGTGACCATGCGCAGCACGTTGGTGTTCAAACCGCCGCACAAACCTTTGTCGGTTGTGACGACGATGACGCCAATGGCTTTTGCGTTTGCGGTCTTGGCTTTCGCCAAAAACGGGTGCGTGTACTCTGGATTGGCGGTTGCCAGGTTCGAGGTGATATTCCGAATCTTGTCACTGTAGGGACGGGCGGCGCGCATACGGTCTTGCGCTTTGCGCATTTTCGATGCGGCAACCATTTCCATCGCCTTGGTGATCTTCTTCGTATTTTCTACGCTCTTGATCTTGCCTCGTATCTCTTTGCCTACTGCCATGAGTCCTTACTCCTTCTGCTGTTAGCCGCTAACGAACATTGTTTTTCAACCTGCTTGTCTAGCATGTTGGTGCCAGAGTACGCTACGCTAAACTCTGGCACACAAGTTGTCAGAATGCCCCAGACTTTTTAAAGTCGGCAATCGCAGCAGCCATCGCCGCTTCACCGTCTTTATCCAATGCCTTGGTCTCTTCAATCTTGGCCAGCAGAGCAGCTTGTTTGGTTTTCATGTAAGCGTGAACACCGGCTTCAAACGCCAGAATCTTCTTCACTTCCACATCATCCATAAAGCCTTTGTTGACGGCAAACAGGGTTACGGCCATCAGCGAAATCGGCAGTGGCGAGTATTGTGCTTGCTTCAACAGTTCGGTAACGCGGGCACCACGATCCAGTTGCTTACGGGTCGATTCGTCCAGGTCCGATGCAAACTGGGCAAACGCGGCCAATTCACGGTACTGCGCCAAGTCGGTACGAATACCGCCGGACAAGCCCTTGATGACCTTGGTTTGAGCAGCACCACCGACGCGCGACACCGAGATACCGGCGTTAATCGCAGGACGGATACCGGCGTTGAACAGGGAAGTTTCCAGGAAGATCTGGCCGTCGGTGATCGAAATCACGTTGGTTGGCACGAAGGCCGACACGTCACCTGCCTGGGTTTCAATGATAGGCAAGGCGGTCAGGGAACCGGTTTTGCCTTTGACTGCGCCATTGGTGAATTTTTCAACGTAATCAGGATTAACGCGAGCAGCACGTTCCAGCAGACGCGAGTGCAAATAGAACACGTCACCAGGATACGCTTCACGCCCTGGTGGACGGCGCAACAGCAGGGAAATTTGACGATACGCTACCGCTTGCTTGGACAGATCGTCATAAATGATCAATGCGTCTTCGCCACGGTCACGGAAGTATTCGCCCATGGTGCAACCGGAGTAAGCAGCGATGTATTGCATGGCTGCCGATTCGGAAGCGGAAGCAGCGACCACAATGGTGTATTCCATTGCGCCGTGTTGTTCCAGCGAACGCACGATGTTTTTGATGGAGGAGGCTTTTTGACCAATCGCCACATAGATACAGGTAACGCCCTGGCCTTTTTGATTGATGATGGCATCAATCGCCACGGCGGTTTTACCGGTTTGACGGTCACCAATGATCAGTTCGCGCTGACCACGGCCAATCGGCACCATCGAGTCAATCGATTTGATACCGGTTTGCATGGGTTGCGACACGGATTGACGGGCAATAACGCCCGGTGCAATCTTTTCGATCGGTGCGGTCATTTTGGTGTCGATGGCACCTTTGCCGTCGATAGGCTGACCCAGCGCGTTAACGACACGGCCTTTCAGTTCCGGGCCAACCGGCACTTCCAGAATACGGCCGGTACATTTGACGGTATCGCCTTCGGAAATGTGCTCGTAAGCACCCAGAATAACGGCACCGACGGAATCACGTTCCAGATTCATCGCCAGGCCAAAGGTATTACCAGGGAATTCCAACATTTCGCCTTGCATCACTTCGGACAAACCGTGGATGCGGCAAATGCCGTCGGCAACCGAAATAACGGTGCCTTGATTACGGATTTCAGCGTTATCAGCCAGCCCTTGAATGCTGCTCTTGATCAGTTCGCTGATTTCAGATGAGTTGAGTTGCATATTAACTCCTAATAGGATTGGTATTCCACAAAGCGCATTGAGCGGGGATCAGGCAGCCAGGGCTACTTGCATTTGTTGCAGCTTGGCGCGGACGGAAGTGTCAAACACTTCATCGCCTACCACCACGCGTACACCACCGATCAGCGATGCATCAACATGCACCGAGGGGTTGAGCTTGCGGCCAAATTTCTTTTCCAATGCAGCCAAAACGGGTTGCAATTGCTCGTTGTTCATTTCAAAAGCACTGGTAATCACCGCATCGGCTGCGCCTTCATGGGCATTTTTCAATGCCGCAAATTGCGCGCCAATTTCTGGCATCAACAGGACACGGGCGTTTTTGACCAGTACCTGGATGAAATTGGTGACTTCGGGAGTGACAGGAGATTTGAGCAACTTTGCGAAAATATCAGCGACCTGTTGGTCGGAAACATTCGGGTTCTGCGCCAGTGAGCGGACATCGGGGTGGCTTGCTGCCTGTGCCATTTCGGACACGACTTCAGACCACGCCGATAAATTGCCAGCTTTTGCCACGCGAAACAGCGCTTCTGCGTAAGGACGGGCTACGGTAGCAAGTTCAGCCATGATTACAGTTCAGTCGCAAGTTGGTTTAACAAATCGGCGTGCGCAGAGGCATTGACTTCGCGCTTCAAGATTTGTTCGGCACCTTTAACCGCCAAACCAGCAACCTGGGCACGCAATTCTTCGCGCGCTTTGTTCACTTGTTGGTCGGCGTCGGCCTTGGCTTGCGCAATAATGCGCGCCGCTTCCGCTTGCGCGTTCTGTTTGATTTCGTCAGCGACCATGGCTGCGCGCTTTTCAGCGTCAGCAATGCGTTTTTGACCTTCATCACGGGCACCAGCCAGTTCAAGCTGTACACGCTTTTCAGCGTCTGCCATGGCGGCCTTGCCTTTGTCGGCAGCGGCCAGGCCATCGGCAATTTTCTTGGCGCGTTCGTCGAGTGCGCTGATCAAGGGGGGCCACACGAATTTCATCGTGAAACCAGCCAAAATCAGGAAGACAACCAATTGGGCGAATAATGTTGCATTCAGGTTCATTGTGTATTCCTTCTCAAAATGGGAAACCGCGCCGGGGCGCGGTGCGGCATGTGAGAATCAACGATCACTTGAACGGATTAGCAAATGCAAACATCATGGCGATACCAACACCGATCAGGAACGCAGCGTCGATCAGACCAGCCAACAAGAACATTTTGGTTTGCAGAGTGTTCATCAATTCTGGTTGACGAGCGGAGGCTTCAATAAATTTGCCACCCATGATACCAATACCGATACATGCACCGATAGCGCCCAAACCGATGATCAAACCGCAAGCCAAAGCAACCAAAGCGACGTTAGTCATGAAAACTCCTTAGATAGTTAAGTTAAAAATTAAAAAGCTGAAATACTACAATTTTACAAATTTTGCAAAATATCAATGCCCTTCATGCGCTTGACCAATGTACACCAGGGTCAGCATCATGAAGATAAAAGCCTGCAACAACACAATCAAAATATGGAAGATCGCCCAGATCGAGCCAGCAATCACATGCATACCAAATCCCCACCAGGTTGCGGTGGAACCCAACAAAGCGATCAACAGGAAGATCAATTCACCGGCATACATATTGCCGAACAACCGCATACCGAGCGACACGGTTTTGGCGGCAAATTCGATCAGGTTCAGGCCGAAGTTGAAAATCCACAAGGCGGGATGCGAACCAAACGGGGCGCAAAACAATTCATGCACAAAACCACCCAGACCCTTGATCTTGATGTTATAGAACAGCATCAGCAGCAACACCGCACCGGACATGCCCAGTGTGCCGTTCAGGTCGGCGGTTGGCACCACGCGCAGATGCATTTCACCCATGCCAGCCCAACCCAAAATGGTAGCGAACATGTCAACTGGCAAAAAGTCCATCGAATTCATCAGAAATACCCAAACAAACACAGTCAGTGCCAGCGGTGCAATGAAAGCACGATTGCCATGCACGATTTGTTTGGATTGGTCTTCCACCATTTCAACAATCATTTCAATCAGGGCTTGAAAACGGCCAGGTACGCCCGCAGTTACTTTACGCGCAGCCATCCACATCAGGAAACAGCCGATGATGCCGATGGTGATCGAGAAAAGCAGGGTATCGTAATTGAGGACGGAAAAATCGATAATCGATTCTTGATGATGGCTTTGCCAGTGACCAAGGTGATGGCCAATGTACTCGCCTGCGGTAGGGCCACTGGCAGCGTGTCCAGCGGCAGATGCTACGGTTTCAGATGTCATAGTTTAGAGCCTAAATAGTAAAATGAGATAACTTTTTAGCGCCACGATGAAGCCGACCATGAGTGCCAGCCAATTCAAACCGTGGTAAAACCAGGCGACCGCGCCAAGCAGCGCAATCGTCAATGCAATCTTGATGAACTCACCGATGAAAAACGATATCGGGTTCGCTGCACCGATTTTTTGGGCATTGGCGAACAGGCGCAGAGCAAACAAACCATTGGGAATCACGCAACACAAACCACCGAGCAGCGTCGAGAACAGTGCGGGCACACCAGCAATTGTCCATGCTATGACACTGGCAATAACGGTACCGGCCAGTTGCAGCATGACAATTTTTAACATTCAGGTTCCCTGCTCTGTAATCGCGGCAACCTCGGTCTGACCGGGTTGCATTATGGTTGAATTTCTTCTGAGCCACGGGATTATAAAGGTTTTTGAATACCGTCGTCAAATGAATGACGCGGCGCAACGTCATATTCTTTAGTAAACCGCTTCTAAGCGTGGCCCATGTGTTGTTATTTGTGTGAGGGGCACGAGCGGCGATGTCTGATGATTAATCCTGGGCTTCCACTGGTTCTTGCACCACCACCTGATTACGCCCACCCGTTTTGGCCATATACATTGCCACGTCGGCGCGGGCGAACAAATCCAGTACGGTTTCACCCGGAATAAACTGGGTCAAGCCAATCGACACCGTTACCTTGCGATCCAGCTTGGCCAAAATATTGAGCTTGGTTTCGGTCAGCGCGCGGATGCGTTCAATCGTGTTGAGCGCTTCCAGCAAGCCAACGCCGGGCAACATCAGCAAGAATTCTTCACCGCCATAGCGCCCGAACACATCTTCACGCCGGATATTTTGCTGTGCCAGCTTGGCAAACTGGCGCAACACCTCGTCCCCCGCCAAATGGCCGACTTCATCATTGATGCGTTTGAAATGATCCAGATCCATCACCGCCAGGCACAGGCTTTGATCGCTGGCATCCACCACATGCTTTTGTTGCTGTAACGACGCCATCAAATAGCGACGGTTGAAGCTGCCGGTCAGCTCGTCACGGCGTGCGCTCTCTTCAATGGTTTCGATTTTGGCGCTCACCATATATAAAGAGCGATACAGCCGCCGCACCTTGCCACCCAGATACACAAAGCCGGGCAGGGTCAGCGCCAGAATGCTGGCATTGGTCAGCACCATATACACCAACATCACCGGTTGCGCCTGTGGCTGCAAAAACAGCGCCAGCAACACCAGAATGTCACCGCCCAGAATCAGGCCCGCGATCTGGAACAGAGTATTTTGCCGGATGCGAAAAGCGGCGGAAATCATCATCAAAAGCCCAAACGGGCCATAGATGACTTGCGTCAGCGGGTAAAAGTAACATACCACCAGCATGATGCCGATCATCACCACACTCATCGGGAAGATCATGTTTTTTTCCTGCAACTTGAGATTGAAGTTGCACAAAAACAGGCCCAGAAACAGGGCGCAGGACAAAATCAGGCTGGCAGCCGTGGCAAGGACGGCGATGCGGGTGATCAGGTTGAGAAAGAAAAATACCAGCAGCCCTAAAAAATATCCCAGCGGAATCAGACAAGCCAACCCATAGCGCCGGATGCGTTGTTGCTGGCGTGGTTCCACCCTGGACATAAACCAAGGAGTAAAGCGGCGCTGGGTATGACTAAGCGGCATGGTGGGCATTGAGTGGTAAAGATGGCGAATACAATCAGGTATCAAGTCTATTGTAAATGAGGATTTCCCCTGCGGATGCATGTGCAAGAAAAGTTGAGGTCTGCGGAAAATACCTTGCATCATGCTGCTTGTACCATTGCTTCCAGATTAGACTGGTTAGAAATGGCGAGTAATTAATATTTTTCCCGGTTTACCTCTGCTCGATGGCATTTGCCAGCCCCCGCCAACCCGATTGCACAATCTGAAGGCTATCTGTATCCGCTTCACGATTTTTTATTTTGTTGGAAAATATCCAATTCTGATTTCATGCATAATAGCCTCTGGCCGAAATCATTGAGGAACAGTATGCACACATTTGCACTACCCGCTACCGCCTGGATCACCATCAGCGCCCTGGCTTGCTATATCTGGGTGATGAGTAAGGCCGGTCGCGCCCGTACCAAATATGCAGTTGTGGCACCATCAATGGAAGGGCCGCCCGAATTTATGGCGGCGCAGCGGGTACAAGCCAATATGGTCGAACAAATGGTGATTTTCTTTCCGGCCCTGTGGCTGTGTGCGCTTACCATGGGTGACCGTGCGGCGGCCGTTGGTGGCGCACTCTGGATTATCGGACGGGTAATGTATGCGCTGGCGTACTACCGCGATCCGTCCAAACGTGGCCCCGGATTCATGATTTCCAGCTTCGCCAGCATTGGTCTGATACTGGCCAGCGCGGCTGGACTAATAATGCACTAACAACACTTATTGGCAACAAACGCAGTCAGCCAGACTGTTTGTGTTGCCAAAGCGTGTGAATTGATGCAAAAGTTTCGGTTTTCCGTAGTTTTACGCGCCGCATTTCAAAAAAATGCTGACAGCACGCCACGGCAGCGCGAAAATGAAGGGAATGTTGTCACGGCATTTTGCCAGTTTTAAATATGCCGTGAAACAACGTCAGGGCGAACCCGGATAACCCCCCGCCCACGTCAGGCAAAAGGAGAGAAAATGTTATACCTGAAAACGACCACTGTTACCAAAGCGCCCGGCATTTATGAGGTCGATATCGCGGCCAAGCCACCCGGCAAAACCTTTGGTGTGTATCTGGCCACCGACCCGGACAATCCGCCGGTTGAAGTACTGGCCAAGCTGGCAGCATTGGGTTTTATCCTGACCCATCAATCCGGCTACACCCACAAAAAGGATAGAACCAAGGTACTGGACTTACATTTCCAGAAAAACGGTACCGATTTGTTTAATGGCTGGAAAGACCACGAGCGCGAAGAAAACATGCGCCAAATCGAAACCCTGTTCAGTTCGATCGGCATTACCATTACCCCGCGTGTCATGTCGCTGGCTGAAGCCTATGCCTGAACAGGCCGGAACATCCTTCCTGCCTTGTCATTACGCCTGCCTCGTACAACGCCATTGCCTGTTGCAATGGCGTGCTTTCGTCTGAATGGTTCTTTCCCATGACGCCGCAAACCCCGCCTACCATCAGCCTTGGCTATACTGCATCGGGCGTGGTTGAAGTCATTCGTGTGGCCGGGCACTGGCGGGTGCATGGCCTGGCCCAACCCGACTGCCTGCGCCGACTCAAGCAAAGCCTCAAACCCTTAAGCCAACAACAAATTCGCACCCTGCCCTGGGATTTGCAAGCCGTTGAAGGGTTGGACTATATCGGCGCGCAATTGCTGTGGAACGCCTGGGGCCGCCAGCATCCGCACAACCTGCTGCTATCAGACTCGCAAGCCAGCATGTTTGCCCGTCTGCAACAAGTACCGCATCCGGTGCAACGCCGCCGCCTGTTTGTACCGCAACCCTGGATAGCGCAATTTGGCGCAGAAGTGCTGGGCTTTTTTGCTCATGTGATCGGTTTTATTGCGCTGATCGGGCAAGTGGTGCTGGATTTACTGCGCTTTGCGCGTGCGCCGATGCGCGGGCCGTGGAAAGAAATTTCCGCCAATATCTACCACGCGGGCTTTCGCGCCGTTGGCATTACCGCACTGGTCGGTTTTTTGATCGGGGTGGTATTTTCTTACCTGTCAGCGCAACAACTGCGCAGTTTTGGTGCCGATACCCTGCTGGTGAATATTCTGGGCCTGTCCATCATCCGTGAACTGGGGCCGGTGCTGACCGCGATTCTGGTAGCCGGGCGCTCCGGCTCCGCCATTACCGCCCAACTGGGCGTGATGCGCGTCACCGAAGAATTGGACGCCATGCTGGTCATGGGCATTCCCCATGGTTTTCGCCTGGTCATGCCGAAAGTAATTGCGCTGGCGATTGCCATGCCGCTGCTGGTGGTCTGGACCGATACCATGGCCATGCTGGGTGGGATTTTATCTGCCAAATACGAGCTGGGCATGTCACCGGAATACTTCATGCACGCGCTACCGGGTGCGATTCCGGTGGTCAACTACTGGATTGGTCTGAGCAAAGGCGTGATGTTCGGGATTTTGATCGCGCTGGTTTCCTGCCACTTTGGCTTGCGCATCTTGCCCAATACCGAAAGCCTGGGCCAGGGCACCACCACATCGGTGGTCACCGCCATTACCGTGGTAATTTTGGCCGATGCGGTCTTTGCCATGATATTTAATGGGGTGGGATACTGATGGACGGCCACCTGCCAGCAAATAGCACCGGGCTTGCCACCGATCCTGCGGCCCCACTATCGGCAACCACCACCACCCCGGCCACTGCGCCGCCCCCACAACCCGTGATCGAGATCCGCCACCTGTGTAGCCGCTTCGGTAGCAGCGTGGTGCATCAAAACCTCAGCTTGCAGGTGCAGGCAGGCGAAATCCTGTCCATCGTCGGCGGGTCCGGCTCCGGCAAAACCATGTTGCTGCGCCAGATTCTGGGGCTGGAGCGGCCACACCATGGCTCGATTCATGTGTTTGGCGAAGATATTAACGACCCGGATGCCGATTTGCAGCAATTGCGCAATCACTGGGGCATGCTGTTCCAGCACGGCGCGCTGTATTCGGCCCTGACCGTATTTGAAAACGTGGCGCGCCCCTTGCGTGAATTGCGCACCCTGCCAGAAAAACTGATCCGCGCCGCCGTCATGCTCAAGCTGGATATGGTCGGCATTGCCTGCGAACACGCCAACAAAATGCCGTCCGACTTGTCCGGCGGCATGGTCAAGCGGGTAGCACTGGCACGCGCACTGGCGCTGGAGCCGGAATTATTGTTTCTCGATGAACCCACCGCCGGACTTGATCCGGATCGCTCCGACAGCTTTGTGCGCCTGATCCGTTCGCTGCATAGCGAACTGAACCTGACGGTGCTGATGGTCACGCATGATCTGGATAGCTTGTTCGCCCTGTCTGACCGCATTGCGGTACTGGCCGACAAGCGCGTCATTGCCGTGGACAGCCCGCGTGAAATCATCAAAGTTGATCACCCTTTTGTACGCCACTTTTTCCTGGGCGAGCGCGGCTTGCGCGCCCTGGAAATTCTGGATTATCGGGAATTCCCCACTTAACCGTCGGAAAACATCATGGAAAATCGTTCTTACGCCTTAATGACCGGGATTTTTACCCTGAGCCTGCTATTTGCTGCGGTTTTGATCAGCCTGTGGCTCAATCGCGACCGCATCGAACGCGTGCCCTATCAGGTTGCCACCACGCGCTCGGTTTCCGGTCTGAGCCCGCAAGCGCCGATCCGCTTTCGCGGGCTGGAAGTGGGCCGGGTCAAATCGATTTCTTTCGACCAAAGCGTGCCCGGGCAAATTCTGATTGAACTCAACATCAACCCCGATGCGCCGATCACCACCTCCACCTATGCCACGCTCGGCTTTCAAGGCGTGACCGGGATCGCTTTCATCCAACTCAATGACGATGTGATGCATCCGGTGCGCATGAACAGTAGCCGCGAGAAAATGGCGCGCATCGAGTTACGTGCCAGCATTTTCGACAAACTGGAATCCCACGGCAGCCTGATTTTGACCCGCGCCGAACAATTGAGCGAACGCCTGAATAATTTTCTGGCCCCCGACAATCAAAAAGTAATCCTCGCCACCTTCAACCAGGCCAGCAAAACCGCCGCCGCCTATGAAGGCATCCCGCAACAATTGCAACCGACGCTGGCCAAACTGCCGGCGCTCACCAATCAAACCGAACAAGCCCTGGCCGCACTGACAGGCATTTCAAAAGACGCCAAAATTCTGGTCACCGATATGCATGGCCTGGTGCAACAATTACAAGCACCGCAAGGCCCGCTGCAAACCCTGACCAGCACCACCCGGCAATTGGGTGGCTCCGTCAATCAGTTGCTGGGCCAGGTTGAAGCGCAAAGCTTGCCCAAGGTAAATTTACTGGCCGACGAAGCGCGCAACACCATGCGCAACGTCAACCGCAGCGTCAACACCCTGACCGAACAACCACAAAGCCTGTTATTTGGCGCACCGCCATTGGCCCCCGGCCCGGGCGAAGCCGGTTTTGTCTTCCCTGCCGCGCCTGCAAACTAAAAGGCCAGCGCCATTTTGCTATAATCCGGGGCCGCCCGGCCTTGACACCACACTGGAGAATCACCTATGGCCGCATCCAACGACAATATCAGCATGGCGCTGTTTTGCGATTTTGAAAACGTCGCACTCGGCGTGCGCGACGCCAAATATGACAAATTCGACATCAAACCGATTCTCGAACGCCTGTTGCTCAAGGGCAGCATCGTCGTCAAAAAAGCCTATTGCGACTGGGATCGCTACAAAGGTTTCAAGGCCGCGATGCACGAAGCCAATTTCGAGCTGATCGAAATCCCGCATGTGCGCCAATCCGGCAAAAATTCCGCCGACATCCGCCTGGTAGTCGATGCGCTCGACTTGTGCTACACCAAATCCCACGTCAACACCTTCGTCATCATCAGCGGCGATTCCGACTTTTCGCCCCTGGTTTCCAAGCTGCGCGAAAACGCCAAGCAGGTGATTGGCGTCGGCGTCAAACAATCCACCAGCGACTTATTGATCGCCAATTGCGATGAATTTATCTTCTACGACGACCTGGTACGGGAAAGCCGCCGCGCCGCCAGCGTTACCGCCAAAGCGGAAGTACGCGAAGACAAACCCGTCGCCAAACGCAGCAGCAACGACGAAGAGCGCCAGCGCAAGGAAGACCTGAAAACCCAGGCCGTAGAAATGGCGGTAGCCACCTTTGAAGCCCTGGTTTCCGAACGCGGCGACAGCGGCAAGATGTGGGCATCGGTATTGAAACAGGCGATCAAGCGGCGCAAACCGGATTTCAACGAAACCTATTACGGCTTCCGCGCCTTTGGCAATTTGCTGGAAGAAGCGGAAAAACGCGGCTTGCTGGAACTGGGGCGCGATGAAAAGTCCGGCATGTATGCCTCGCGCGCCAGTGGGGCGCAGGCGCAGGTGGAGGTGCCTGCACCTGTGCAGGCAAGCCCGGCCGTAGAGGCCGTGGCGACAAGCGAGCAGGCCAGCGCACCTGTAGCGCAAGCAGTGGAAATGGCAGTAACGGCTGCGGCGGCAGGCGATGCGGGATTAGGCGCTCCTGCGACAGCCGAACCAGCAGCGCCCCCACAAGCCACCCGGCCAGAGCGCGACAACCGCCGCAAACCCGCCCGTCCACCGCGCGCACCACGGGTGCAGCGCGATGCACCGCCACCGTCTGAGGCACGCTCAGCGCTGGACAAGCTGTTTGAAGTTGCGCCGGAAGTGCCAGCCGATACGGCCGATAGCAGTGTTATCGCCGAAGCAGTCGCCAATGTGCCCGTGTCTGAGGCAGCGCAGCCGGATGCTTTGCAAGAAACCACAGCAAGCGCTGTCAGCGAAACCAGCCAAAGCGGTGCTGCTACGGATGAAGCCAGCAGTGGGGCAGACACAGGGGAAAGCAATCCGCGCCAAGCCAAAACCGGCAGAGAAGGCCGTTCACGCTCGCCATTGGGGCGCAGGCCGAAAAATGGCGGGTCGCGTAATAGGACGCAAGAAAAGCCTGCTGGTGGTGAGGTGATGGCAGCAGAGGCAGTTGCCCCTGCGCCAACGCCTGAACCGACCAGCGCAGCGGCACATTCTGAAGCACCGGGTGCTGCGGCCGACAACAAACCCAAGGCAACGCGTAGTCCCC
>JBDLSU010000174.1:0-6693 GCA_039799405.1 Pseudomonadota bacterium
TGTTTTTTCCTTCTTCAAAACCGGCCAGGATGCGGCCATCGGTCGGCCAAATCCAGCTCAATGCCTCTTCTGTCACAGGCGGGTTGCTGGCGGCGGCGGGGCTGGCTGGCGCAGTCGCTACTGCGGCAGACGCACTGGCAGCGGCCGCTGCCGTGTTACTGCTTGCGTCGGATTTTTGCAACTCAGCCAGAGTTGCTTCGGAATAAGGCCGTTTATCACCGCGCGGACTACTTTTATTCACCACCGCCACCGCATTGCCTGCGCCAGCATTATTGCTGGCGTTCGTGCTGGCGGCCGGTTTGGGATTGCGATCCAGCGCCGGGGCGGCGGACACTTTTTCAATTTGTACGCCATTGGCGCTGGCACCGGCATCGGGAGGGCTTACACGCAAGACCTGATCGATTTTAATGTCGTTGGGATTGCTTAAATGATTCCAGGTCACCAGATCGCGATAATTCTGGCCATGGTCGAGCGCCACACGGATCAGGGTATCGCCTTTCTTCACGGTGTAATAGCCCGGCGCATCGGCGGCCCGATCCACCACTTTGGGTGCAACTGGTGGCGGTGCAAGCGGACGTTTCGGTTCCGGCGGTTTGACATTGCTACTGTGTTCCAGCACCGGAGCCGGGCTTTGAGGGCTTTGGCAAGCGACCAAAGCGCAAGCGGCCGCCAATAAATAAGCTGCTGATTTCATACTCATGTGTTTTCTATTCCAAACCATCCGGCTTCAGACAACGCCGGCCCGCAACGGGACAAAATGACAATCTTCCAGTGTGGTACTGGCCCATTCAAACTGAGATACGCGCTGAATCAATTGCAACACCTGTTGATTGGCCCCGGCCGCTGCCACTGGCGCCACCAGACGACCTCCGATTTGCATTTGTTCCAGCAAGCTGCGCGGCACTTCCATACCGGCTGCGGCCAGAATGATACCGTCAAATGGCGCAGCCTGGGGCAAACCCAGCATGCCATCGCCATAATGCAGGCGGATATTGGCAATGCGCATTGGCCGCAAATTGGTTTTGGCCAGTTCATGCAGCGGTTTGATGCGCTCGATGGAATACACTTCCTGCGCCACGCACGACAGTACCGCCGCCTGATAGCCGCATCCGGTACCAATTTCCAGCACCCGGTTCAGGTTTTGCCCGGCGCGCAAGACTTCGATCATGCGCGCCACAATATACGGCTGGGAAATGGTTTGATGATGACCAATCGGCAGCGAGGCATCAATATAGGCCTGACTGGCCAGGCCGGAATCAATAAACAAATGGCGCTGCACCGCTTGCATCGCCGCCAATACGGTTTGATCTTGCACCCCCTGGCGCGCGATGCGCCCGACCATGGCACGCCGGATCGCGTCCGACACCAGCGGGTCGCCGCGCTCTTCGCTGATCGGCAAGGGTTCGGCCCGCGCTGGCGCACCCGCCGCCTGATGCCGGACTTCAGCCTGCAAGCCGGAATGGTGCGCCGCGTTCCGGGTGGCAGTCTGGGGAGTAGCAACCCGGCCCGTGCGCGGGTTAGGGCTGGAACGGGCCGGGCTGGAAACCACATCCGCCAAAGGCAGAGGAAAGGCTTTCTTCTTGCCAGTCATGGCAAGCTATCCTGTAGCAAGGCCAGGTGTTGGCGATGGGTCAAATCAATTTGTAATGGGGTGATCGAAACATGACCCAACGCCGCAGCATGAAAATCCGTACCGGGGCCAGCATCCTTGGCCAGGCCCGGCGGGCCAATCCAGTAAATATCGCGGCCCCGCGGATCTTTGCTCACCACCACCGGTTCCGACTGGTGGCGTTTGCCCAGGCGGGTCGCAACCCAGGGCAATAAATCGTCATAGGGCCGGTTGGGGATGTTCACATTCAGCAAAAACGGATGCGGCAAGTTGTCAAAGCGGTGCAGCACAATCTCACGCGCCACCCGCGCCGCGGCTTCGATCCCGCCCCAGCCGTGTTCCACTTGGGAAAACGCTATCGCTGGCACGCCAAACAAATAACCTTCGGTAGCGGCTGCCACGGTGCCGGAAAACAGGGTATCGTCGCCCATGTTCTGGCCCTGATTGATGCCGGACACTACCAGATCGGGCGGCTCGGTACAGATCGCGGTGAGTGCAACGTGGACGCAATCTGACGGTGTGCCGTTGATAAAATAAAAGCCATTGCTGGCGCGCTGCACGGTCAGTGGGCGATCCAGCGTCAGGGAGTTGGACGAGCCGGAACGGTTGCTGTCCGGTGCCACCACCACAATCTCGGCAATCGATGCCATCGCATCGGCCAAGGCGATCAGGCCTGGAGCAAGATATCCGTCGTCATTGCTGATTAGTATTTTCATAGCGCGATTTTACCCGATGATGCGCCGCGCGCGGTGGCATTTTGATGATTATTGGACAAAAAAGCCATGGCTGCGGCAAATTGCGACGACAGTGGCAAAATTGCCCGCAAGACGGCGATCAGCGCATGCTAGAATAAAACGACCGTTCGTTTTTATCCCTCAAAGGAGTGTTATGAAAGCCATTGTTTGCAAAGCATGGGGTTTGCCCGATACCCTGGTTGTTGAAGAGCAAGCCGATTTGACAGCAGGCCCCGGCCAGGTGGTCATCGACATTAAAGCAGCAGGGGTAAATTTTCCCGACGTGTTAATCATCCAGAACAAATATCAATTCAAACCAAACCTGCCGTTTACTCCGGGCAGTGAATTATCCGGCATCATCAAAGAAGTCGGCCCCGATGTGGCGCATTACAAAGTGGGCGATAAAGTCATCGCCTTCATCGGCCAGGGTGCGTTTGCCCAACAGGTGGTCGCGCCCGCCACTAATTTGATGCCGATGCCGCCGGGCATGGATTTCGACGTGGCCGCCGCCATCACCCTCACCTACGGCACCAGCCACCATGCGGTATGCGACCGTGCGCAATTGAAGGAGGGTGAAACCATGCTGGTGCTGGGCGCTGCAGGCGGGGTTGGGCTGGCCGCGATTGAAATCGGCAAAGCGCTTGGCGCGCGCGTGATTGCTGCCGCATCCAGCGATGAAAAACTGGCGGTTTGCCGCGCCCACGGGGCCGATGCCTGCATCAATTACAGCACCGAAGATTTGCGCGAAGCGATTAAAGCCGCTACCAATGGCAAAGGGCCGGATGTCATTTACGACCCGGTTGGTGGCGACTATAGCGAAGCCGCGTTCCGCTCGATTGCCTGGCGTGGGCGCTATCTGGTGGTCGGCTTTGCCAACGGCGAAATCCCCAAACTGCCACTAAATTTAACCCTGCTCAAAGGCGCATCGATTGTCGGCGTATTCTGGGGCGAATTTGCCAAACGCGAACCCAAAGCCAATGTCCAGGCCATGCGCCAGTTAATGGGCTGGCTGGCCGAGGGCAAAATTAAACCGCATATTTCGGGCCGTTATGCCCTGGCCGATACGGCGCAAGCACTGAACGATATGGCGGCGCGCAAAGTGACGGGCAAGGTGGTGATTTTGCCGTAATAGTCGTCACAAACTGACGCATTTAAAGACAGTTTATTGTTCACGCAAGCACCTGAAAACTTGATAGAATCGATGCCATTACTCTGGCCTTTCAGGTAGCTGCGATGCTCAAGTTTGAATGGGATAATCACAAGGCTGCAAGCAATTTGCAGAAACATGGTGTGTCATTCGACGAGGCATTAAGCGTATTTGCCGATGAAATGGCCCTGAGTTTTGCTGACACGGATCATAGTGATACTGAAGACCGCAGCCGTACCTATGGTTTTTCCAATACAGGACGGCTGCTGGTGGTAGTTCATACCGAGAGGCACAACCATGTTCGCATAATCAGCGCAAGAAAGGCGACCCGATATGAAAAAGACATCTACCAGCAAGGATGAGCAAGACATTCCCGAATTAAGCCGCGAGCAGCTCGGTGTCGGAGTACGCGGCAAGTATTTCCAGCATTTTTCACAAGGAAGTAATGTGGTTGTCCTGCAACCTGAAATTCAAAAAGCCTTCCCCACGTCAGAGGCGGTGAATAAAGCCTTGGCAAGCATGCTGGCATTTGCAAAAGAAACCCAGGCTTTATCCGTTCCTGGCAAGCGCACCACCAGAAAGCGGGCTGTGGTTTAATCCTGCCCCGACCGATTCCTTCAATCGCCGGGTTATTTTGTCACCGCAAAATAACCCAAAAACATATCCACAGCGCTTTCCAGCACCTGCGCCTGCATGCCGGGCTCCAACGCTTCCTTACCCATGGTAATTTGCGGCCAAAAGGCAAAAGCCTTGATCTGGCCTTGCAACAAATGGGCGGCAAATGCTGGCTCTACCTGCTTGAGCTTGCCATCTTGCTGCGCCGCCCGAATCCAGCGCAACACGCCTTCTTCACGCTCACCAAATTTGGCCACCATGGCTTGCGCCCGCTCCGGTGAATGGATGGTCGAGGCGATTGCCACCCGTGCCAGCGCAATAAAGTTGGCATCACACAGCATCTGCATTTTTTGCTGTAGCAAGGCCAGCAACTGTGGCCGCAAAGCTTGATTGGGCGCATAGCTCAAATCGGCCAGCGGTGCGCTGCAGTCCCATAATTGCAGCAAAATCGCCGCAAATAAATCGTCCTTGCTGGGAAAGTGGTTGTACACCGTGCGCTTGGAAACCTGCGCCTGCGCCGCAATTTTGTCCATGCTGGTAGCATCAAAACCGTGATCACGAAATTCAGCAATGGCGGCTTGCATGATCGCTTCGCGCTTGCGCTCGGTCAGTTTTTGCGGTGTAGGCGCAATACTCATCTTCATCCATTCAAAAATATTTCGATTATTTTACACTGGATAGTTTACTTTTCCCAATTTAAAAACTACACTATGCAGTGTAAATTATCCAGATCGAATTGAATAAGGATCGCGACCATGACTTCTTGCAGCTTCAGCTACTTTACCCGCTTCAAGCGCGGCAGCAACAAATTTGCCAACAGCCGCCCGATCCGGCGCGCGGGTTTGCGCGAAGCACTGCAAATTTCCTGGCGCTTCATGTTTAACAAGCCGAAAAACACAACACCTGCTGGCTCAATCCCGGTGCAGCGCCTGAGCCAGGCAGATTTGCTGGCAGCGCCCGATCACACCCTGTTCCGGCTCGGCCATTCGACCGTATTGCTGAAATTACGTGGCGAATTTTTCCTGACCGATCCGGTCTTTTCCGAACGTGCCTCACCAGTGCAATGGATGGGGCCGCAGCGTTTTCATGCCAGCCCGATCAGCATCGCTGATCTGCCCGCCATCAAGGCAGTGATTTTGTCGCACGACCATTTCGACCATCTCGACCATGCTGCGATTGTGCAACTGGCGCACAAGGTGGAACACTTTATCACCCCGCTAGGCGTAGGCGAGCGCCTGATTGGCTGGGGTGTGCCCGCCAGCAAAGTGCAGCAATTGGACTGGTGGCAATCCACCCTGGTTGCAGAGGTGCGCCTGACCGCCACCCCGGCCCAACACTATTCCGGGCGCGGCATGTTCGACAGCAACCGCACCTTGTGGGCTTCGTGGGTAGTGCAAGATCAGGACATGAAAATTTTCTTTAGCGGCGATTCCGGCTATTTTGATGGCTTCAAACAAATCGGCGACAAATTTGGCCCGTTTGATTTAACCATGATCGAAACCGGCTCCTACGACAAACTGTGGCCGGATGTCCACATGCAGCCGGAACAGTCATTACAAGCGCATCTGGATTTACGCGGCAAGCAATTGCTGCCGATTCACAATGGCACCTTCGATCTGGCACTGCACGCCTGGCATGAACCGTTTGACCGGATTGTCGATCTGGCAGAACAAAGTGGCGTGGCAATCAGCACACCCGCAATGGGACAAGCGCTGAATTTACGCGCGCCCGAAAACGGAACACGCTGGTGGCAGTTGGTGCAAAGCAGCCAGTCGCATGAATCAAGCCCGGGTACCTTGCAGCAGAAGACGGCATAAAAAAACCGCACTGCCTTGTTCAGGGAGTGCGGTTTTTATTTGATGCTATAAGTTTTTGGAGGCGAGGGCCGGAATCGAACCGGCATAGACGGCTTTGCAGGCCGCTGCATAACCATTTTGCTACCCCGCCCCGGGGTACTACGCGTTTCCAGATAAAAACGGGAAGCGGTTAGCTTCCCGGATTTTGTTTGGAGCGGGAGAAGAGTCTCGAACTCTCGACCTATACCTTGGCAAGGTATCGCTCTACCAACTGAGCTACTCCCGCATGTCTTGCCTATTACGTTACCAGCCATGCATCTGGTACCGAAGAATCTGGAGCGGGAGAAGAGTCTCGAACTCTCGACCTATACCTTGGCAAGGTATCGCTCTACCAACTGAGCTACTCCCGCGTTGAACAACTTAAGCTAGCTATTATAGAGCATTTCGGAAATCTGTCAAGCCCTATCCGGATTTTTCTGTATTTTCTTTGATTAACGGCCACGCCAGACGCAAATAGTAGACCATTGACCACACCGTGAGCACTGCTGCCAGCCCTAACAACCAACTGCCCCAAATCCGGGTGTCCATGATACCGAATAAACTGTCGTAATACAAGAGCATGGGAATTGCCGTCATTTGTGCTGCGGTTTTGACTTTGCCAATCGAACTGACCGCGACCGACTTGGAGGCACCGATTTGCGCCATCCATTCGCGCAGCGCAGAAATGGCAATTTCACGGCCAATAATGATGAAGGCAATCGCTGCATTCACCCGATCCTGCTGAACCAGTAC
>JBDLSU010000175.1:0-3533 GCA_039799405.1 Pseudomonadota bacterium
TTGGAATTACCCGTCACACCGTTATTGATGACCCCGGCTGAAATGATCGACGTGGCCGAAACCGAATTACTCTCCAACCGCCACGAAGCCGCCAGCGCATCGAGCCTGCCGCAAGGCGAAAACGCCAGTGTCAGCGCTCAGCAAAGCGCACCCATGCTGCGCGAGCTGGACGACTGGCTGGCGCGCCTGGCCAGTTTTTCTCCGGAAGCACTGGCCGACGGCTCGCCCAGCAGCATGCAGGTACAAGATGCGCTATTGCCAGCCGATTTCGCACTGGCATCCTACCGCGCCTCGCTGCTGCCGCTGCTGGGTGACCAAAGCGAAGCCAAACTACAAGGCGCAACCGCCGCCCTGGCGCGCCTGCCGCTGGCGTTCCACCCGCAAGACCAAATGCAAAAGCTGAAAGATCCGCATATTGCGGCGATGTCTTTGGCGACGCTCTCGCTGGAATTGCCGCAACTGGATGACGCTTTGCAGCGCACCCCAGCTACCGGATCAACCATCGAATCAACCACCGAATCAACCACCGAATCAACAATCGAACCTCAGGCAGCCCAACATGAATGATGACGCCCAAATCCTGATCGCGCGCTTGCTTACCCACCAGACCCTGCGGCGCGAAGATGCGCTGGCCAAGCGGGTGTTGTCGGATGAATTGTTCCGCACCGAAGTGGATGGCCGCTTGCTGGCTTGCGGCTTGAAGATTCTTGATAACGTCTACGCCGACCACATTACGCTGGCGCTGGCGCGCGCGGTGGAGCCACGGATTTTCGGGGCCAAGGATGTGTGGCAAAACAATAATTTTGGTTTGACGCGTGACGGCGTGGCGCTGCTGGTGGTGTTGTGGGCGCAGATTATTTTGCCCAAGCGCGAACGGCAGGAGGCGCATCAGAAGGCGGAACAGGATCAGGCCGATATGTTTGGCAAGGAAAGGCCGCTGCCACGGGCTGATGAAACCTCGATTGGCATTTCGTATAAGGCCCTGCTTTCGGATTTTGGCGACAAGCTGGGTAAAAAAACCCGCATGGATATGAATCTGGGCATTTTGGCGCGGCTGGGCTTTATTGAGCGCAATCTGGATACCATCAGCGAAGGCCCCTTGCTGGATTTGATGATGGATACCGACACGCTGAAGGAGCGCATCATCAATGGCGCGCTGAGTGATATTTTCAAACCCAACCGCGCCGTGCAGGAGTAAGCCATGTTTCATATCAAATCGCTGGAAATGGTGCACTGGGATTACTGGCAGCGCATCAAAAATATTCCGCTGGACGCCAAAATCATTACCATCGCCGGGCAAAATGGTTCCGGCAAAACCACGCTGCTCGATGCGCTGCGCACCCTGTTCGGGCTGGATTGCTCGATGGGCCGCACCTACAAGCACTACGCACGCCATTCCGGCCAGCAAAACGCCTGGCTGCGCGCGGTGGTGGATAACCGCAATTCCGGCGCGCAATTGTCGAATCGGCCGTTTCGCAGTTCCGGCTTTTTCAGCGAAGATGAAGTGACGCTGTTTTGCCAGATTCAAAAAAATGGCGGCGACTGGAAGCGCCAGTATTTGATGCGGCCGGGCAATGTCGAAATCGAAGCCGTGACCGATGCGAATGACTGGCTGGGGGTGGAAACTTACCGCAAGCGGCTGGCCAATGCGGGCTTGTCGTCCGCCATGGCCAAGGTGTTGGCGCTGGAGCAGGGCGAAACCGACAAACTGTGTGAATACGCGCCGCGCCAGTTGCTGGATCTGGTGTTTCAGGTGTTTGGCGACAAGGAAGTGCTGGACGCTTACGATGAAGCCAAGCGCCATCAGCGTGATACCGAGCAAGAATTGCAGCGCTTTGAGGCAGAACTGGAAGGCTCGAAAGCCAATCTGGAATCGCTACGGCTGCGGGTGGCCAATTACCATATCTGGGAAGGTTTGAACAAAGAGCGGCAAGACCTGGAACAGGAAGTGCTGCCCAGCCTGACCTATCACGAAAGCCGCGACAAACTGGGCAAAACCAGCCGCGATTTGCGCGATGCGCGCAGCAACCTGGCGCAGCAAGATCAGCAATTGAGCGAGCGGCGGCAAGAACTGGCCCAGCGCGCCAGCACCCATCAGCAAGCCCAGCAAAATGAACAGGCGCTGGAACAGGAAGCCGCCAGCCTGGCCGCCAAACTGGCGCAACTGAACGGCAAGCTGAAACCGCTGGAAGGGCTGCTGGAACAACAGGCGCGCTTGTCGAAACTGGCGCAAGACGCCGGGGCCGATATCGCGGCGGTAACCAGCCAGTTGGAGCAAAAAGAAGGCGAAATGCAGCATCTGAAGCAAAAGCGCAGCGCCTTGAGTACCCGCATCAGCGAGCAACAGGCAACCATCGCCGCGCTGCACGGCAAAAGCGCTCTGCCCGACCCCGAGCACGTGCGCACTATGCGCAAGACCCTGAACGATGCCGGGATCGCGCATTCGATGCTGTCCGACATTGTGGAAGTGACCGACAGCCGCTGGCAGGCCGCAGTGGAAGGCGTGTTGCGCGGCTATACTTCGGTGATTTTGCTGGATCACGCCAAAGACGCTTCCACCGCTTACCGCCTGAGTGAAGCCGAGCGCTATCCGCACTTTATTGTGCCGGAACGGGTGCATGCCAAGGCGGTGAAGGATGACAGCTTGCTGTCGGTGATCCAGTTTTCTGCTGCGGTGCCAAGCTGGTTGCTGGAGCAACTGAGCCATATTCAGTGCGTCGATTCGGTCGATGAAGGCTTACGCCTGGGTAGCCACGCCGAATGGATCACCCCGCAGGCGTACCACCGCGAACGCCGGGGTGGCCGCTCTTTGTGGGTGGAACCGAGCCGCTACCGCTTCGGCCAAGCTGGCCGCGCGCAGCGTTTGCAAGCCTTGCAGGCAGCGCTGCCAAAAATGGAAGCGGAAGAAGATCAACTGACGCTGGCGATTTCCAAACTGGCGAGCGAAGTGGGTGCCTTGAAGGCACGCATTGCCGGGGTTGATGCCGCCAAAGAACTGGCAGCGCGCCATGGCGAATTTGAAGAAGCCGCGCGCAATGCGGTGCCCCTGCGTCTGACCCGTACCGAAGTGGGTAGCCGCCTGGGTGAATTGCAGCCTTTGATCAAAGCCGCGACCGAAGCACGCACCCGCGCCGATGCCTCCTGGCTCAATTGCAAGGTAGCGCTGCAAGACAGCGAAGGCAACTGGCGCGCCGCGCAAAAGCGCCAGCAAGAAGACCGCAGCGCCCATGCCCGTCAGCTTTGGCAAATGCACAGCCAATGGCGCGCGCTGCCGCGCAGTTGGCGCAAGGCTTCGCGCCGCGATGAACTGATCAGCAAACACCAGAACGTACACCAGGTGCATTTGCGCATCGAACATCTGAATACCGATTTGACGCGTGACGACTGGGTCACCGATAGCACCGTGGTGGATCAATTCACCCGTTTGTCCGGCCAGTTGCAAGAACGCCAGCGCGAAACCGAAGAACGGCGCTACCAGAACAACCGCGCCATCGAAGCCACCGGCAACGCCCGTGGCGCGTATATCGAACGCT
>JBDLSU010000176.1:0-5120 GCA_039799405.1 Pseudomonadota bacterium
TACAACACTGGCGCGCCCGTAGCTGTGCCATGCTGACCGGGTCCGGCACGGTGCTGGCAGACGACCCACAACTGACGGTGCGCCAGATCGACGGCCAACCCTGGCATCAAGTCTGCGCCACTAACCGCCAGCCGCTACGCATCGTACTGGACAGCCAGTTGCAAACCCCGCCCCATGCCAAAATTTTCGATACGCCTGGCGTCTTGCTGGTGCATGCTGATGCCAGCGCAGATCGCATTGCTGCAGTGGAAGCGCGCGGGGCCGAATGCCTGGCTTTGCCTGGCAGCGACGGCCATATCGATCTGGCGGCATGGATGCTGGAAATGGGACGACGCCAATTCAATGAAGTGACGGTGGAAGCGGGGGCACGCCTGAATGGCGCGCTGTGGCAGGCGGGGCTGGTGGATGAAGTGCTGCTGTATCAGGCCCCGGTGCTGCTGGGCGATACGGCGCGCGGCATGCTACAGTTTGATTTGGCGGATTTAAGCCAGAAACGGGCGCTGAACGTAGTGGATCAGCGCAGGATCGGGCCGGATTGGCGATGTTTATTAAGGGGAGAATGATGAATACTTTCAGCGATCAAAACACCGACCAAATCGGATTGGATTTGATTCAGTCTGCGGCAATGAATTACCGATTACCTGAGGACGACGATGCCATGGTGTTGCGACTGGTTAAGCATGGCTTGGCAAGTGGCCCATCCGTGCCCCTGGACGATAACTTTTTTGCCGAACTCGACGCCATTATTGCGCAATCTGCGGCACCCCGGTAGTGCAGAAAAGTGACATCATTTAGCCCGGTTCCCCGCGCGTAGCGCGCCAAGCCACCACACCCGCCAGCGCCACCAGCGCCGCCGATAGCCAGAACGTCGCGCCCGCATACCAGAGCGGGGTACTGGACGCAGCCACCGTTGCCAGCGTGCGGGTGAAGATGGTGGGGCCGATGATCCCGGCCACGCTGTTCAAACTGCCAATCGCCCCTTGCAGCCGCCCTTGCTCATTGGGCGGAATATGGCGCGTCATGATGGCTTGCGCGGCTGGCCCGGCAATGCCCCAGAACGCACCAATCGGCAGCACCAGTAACATCAGCATCCCGGTTGGTACCAGTCCATATAAAAAGAAGGCCACCGCGCCACACAGCGAGCCGACCAGCAACATGCGCCGTTCGCCCAGCAGTTTTTTCAGGCGTCCGATCAGGCCACCCTGCACAATCGCGCCCAGCACGCCCACCGCACCCAACGTATAACCCACTTCTTTCATGCCCCATTGGAAGCGATAATCGGCGTACAGCACAAACGTCATCGGGTACACCAGATGCGCCAGTGCCATTAAAAACGTCACAAACACCAGCGCCAACACTTCCGGCTGGGTGCGCAACCACAGCAGCGACGCCACCGGGTTGGCCCGTTTCCACGAAAACGGGGTGCGGTTTTCTTGGGATAAAGACTCCGGCAACACAAAAAAGCCATAGCAAAAATTGGTAATGCACAAACCCGCCGCCAGCCAGAACGGAAAGCGCGGGTGGACATCCCCCAGCACCCCGCCAATGGCTGGTGCCAGCACAAAACCCAGCCCGAATGCCATGCCGATCATGCCAAACGCTTTGGCGCGCTTTTCCGGCGGCGTTACGTCAGCAATATAGGCGTTGGCGGTAGAAAAACTGGCCGAGGTAACGCCCGACAAAATGCGCCCGATGAACAGCCAGGGAATGGAAGGTGCCAGCGCCATCAGCACAAAATCCAGCCCCAGGCCCAGGTTGGAGAGCAAAATCACCGGACGGCGACCAAAATGATCCGACAGCGCGCCCTGAATCGGCGAGCAAATAAACTGCGTGATCATGAAGGCGGTGGCGAAAATACCATGCCAGGTGGCCGCTTGCGAAATGCTGCCTTCAACAAAGCTGGCAATCAAGTGCGGGAATACTGGAATGATCAGGCCAAAGGCCAGAATATCGAGCAGGACGGTGATGAAGATGAAGGCGACGGCGGCTTTGCGGGGGCCAGTTTGGGTTGCTGGAGTGGAGGTCAATTTAAGTCCTTAAAAGCTGCGCTGATGAAGCAAGCTGTGGCGAAAATGGGATGGTGATTGCCGCCTGCTGCTTCGTCGCTGCCATGAGCGAGGTTCAGACTATAGACAGGCCTGCCGGATAAGTCAAGTGAGGCAACCAGGAGGATGAAGGGCGATACGGCATCTTCTACAGTGATGCCGAGCCTGTTTTCCCGCTTACCCTGACGCCAAGCAACGCCATGGTCCGATTTGATGATGGCAAGTTCGTCGCGTTTTTTGCAACAAAGTCATTATTTTTTCTTTTTTGGTCATCTGCTTGCTTGAACCCCGGTATACAATCGCCCCACCGCAAAATACGTTTTGCCCTCGCAAAAGGGGTTCGAAGCGTTTCCTTGTTCCAGCGTTTTTTTGCGGTTATCACATCTACCAAGGCAATACCGTAATAGCATCGGCACAACGCCGAAGTAGCAAGCTCAGTCTCTTGATCCAAACGCACTACGCACAACCGTAAATGACGCGAAAGAGGAGAAGGTCATGTCTAAACCAGAGAAACAAAAATCCGCCGTAACGCCCTACCCGGAGTGGCAGGAAAACCTGCCGAGCGGGCCGCAATTCGGCATTCTATCGAAGCTTAATGGCACTTGGGTGAACTGGAAGGGTGGCCCAACCGGCTTGCACACGACGCCAATGCCATCGCCCGGCACTTCATCAGAGACCGTGTTCGGCGTGTTTCACTTCAAGGCGCAAGAGTATCGCGAACAGCTCAGCTTTACGCAAGTGAATGCCCCGGTGCGTAACCGCGCTGGCTCGAATGAGCAATTTAGCGCTGCGGTGAAGTATGAAACGGCGATTATCGATAACGACGGTGCCTTGCAACACTTTGAAAACGGGATGTACCTCTGGCTGGGCGACAACCAAATGCCGCAAGACCCGAATAATCCCTTCCTCAATCCCCCAACCATGTTCAACCACCCGTCGAGCGTTAAATCGGTGAAGGAAGACGGCGCGGAGCCGGTGCTGGGGCCGAAGCAGCTTGGTCCGCAATTTGTGCCACCCCATTCGATTTCGCGCTCCGGTGTCATTCCCCATGGCACCACCATTCACCTGGTTGGCAGTATTACTCAAAGCGATACATCGGGCCAGGCACCTGAAATCGCGTCGCTTTGGAATCCGCCATCGCTGGCTGCATCGCCGACGATGGGGATCGATGTGCCGAATGATTTAATCCCTGGTTCACGCAAAAAGCCAGACTGGACCAAGCTGCCACGTGAACTGCAAAATCCGGATCAGCCGCCCGGTAATCGCGGCGTCAACAGTGGTCGCGCCTACATCGAGAAAATTTTTAACTACGACCAATTTGGCGCAAAATTTCCGTACACCGTGCAACCGAATCTGAAATTGACCGATGCCAATGACGGGCTGAAATTCAAACGCTTCGATTTGATCCAGCTCGACTCGAAGCAAGACACTGGCGTGCAAGGTGCAACCGTCAATAACACGATGATTGAACGCTATTGCAGAGTGGCACGGATGCAATTCCGGATGTGGTTGGAAGAAATCGAAGAAGACGGCAAGATCATCGATCAATTGCAATACGAACAAATCGTTGATTTCGAGTTTATGTTTGGCTCCGACGGCACCACCACCAAATGGCCGCATATCCAGGTCAATACCTTACGCCGGATTCAGGACATCCCGGAAGGCAAGCGCCTGCCACCGATTCAATTGCCGACTGAGCCTGTACCAGCGGTGACAAATTGCCCTGCGGCTTTGGTGCATTCCATGAAGCATGGGTATGATTGATTGACTGCGGGAGAAGGGGGGGGGGCTTTCAATATCGCAACAAATAGTTGAATGTTGGAACTGCCCCTTGCGGTAATCTGGTTGCTGTGGAACCAGAGCCATTATTTTTCTATTGTAGACAGGTATGCAAGAACTTTCCATGAGTGAAGTTGATGAAGTTGTTGGTGGTCTTATCTGGTTTGCAGTGACCGCAGCTTGATTGGCATCATGATGCCTGCCGTTTTCGACCCCTATAACGGCCCGATGAAATCCAGAAAAAACAGTTTCTGATCGTGTGTGTGATCTGGTCGAACTGTGATCCACGTTAATTGACCGTTTTGGGTTGGCCAGCCCTTATAAGCATTGGTATCCCCTAAAAACGACTCGGGGATATACTCAAAATGGCAAATCCGGTAATTTTTTCCTAATCCTTCACACCTTATATACCCAAACAGCGCTGCCATGGTGGGCCGCATGTGCGCCAGCATAGCAGTTGTGGCATGCAAGCCTGCTTTTCTATCTGCGAAATTGGGCTGTTGCACGCATGGGCAGGATGTTCAAGGCTGTTTTGTTAAACGGCAAGCCCGTTCTGGCTGTGTATAATCGCAGCAAGCATCCGGCCCGCCAGTATTTCACGGGGTGGCGCAAGGTGCCCAAGCTGCGCTACGCATTTCCCGATCCGTTTTCACGTATTTATTTATGGCCACCATCCGCACCGTCGCCGACCATGCAGGCGTTTCTACCGCAACCGTGTCACGGGTGTTGAACCAGCCGGACAAGGTGCGGGAGCCGACCCGTTTGCGGGTGGAGGCGGCGATACGTGCGCTCAATTTTTCCCCTAATGCGTTTGCCGCTTCCCTGGTGACGCGCCAATCGAATTGTATTGGCTTGATTGTGGCCGATTTGTCGGGCGGGTTTTTTGCGCCGCTGATTACCCGGGTCGAGCAGGTGGTTAGCCAGAGCGGCAGCTTCCTGGTCATCAGTTGTAGTAAAAATACCGCTTCTGAAGTCGAGTCGGCCCTGGCTTTTTTACACCAGCGGCGCTGTGATGCCATTATTTTGTTTGCGGCACAATTGTCAGATGCGGCATTGCAGCAGGCAATGCAAATGGATCCGAACCTTGTGTTGATCCATCACACGGTGCCCGGTTTTGAAGAGCGCTGTGTGCAGGTTGATAATCGCGCCGGGGCCAGGTTGGCAGCGCGTTATCTGATCGATTGCGGGCACCGCGAATTTGGCTTGATCACCGGGCCGCTGTCCAACCCTGAAAGCATTCTGCGGCGGGATGAATTTTTGAGTACGCTGGCGGCGGCGCAGATTCGGATGCGGCCG
>JBDLSU010000177.1:0-3340 GCA_039799405.1 Pseudomonadota bacterium
GATCGCGATTCCGCTCTCGCTGGCGGTGACCGCGCTGGCGTTTCATTTGCTGGGGCAATCGATCAACGTGATGACGCTGGGCGGGCTGGCGATTGCGATTGGCGAACTGGTCGATGATGCGGTGGTGGATATCGAAAACATTCTGCGTCGCCTCAAGCAAAAGCGGGATAGCGAGAGCGTGCTGTCGGTGATCTGGCATGCCTCGGTTGAAGTGCGCTCCGGCATCGTCTACGCCACCGTGATTGTGGTACTGGTGTTTATTCCGCTATTTGCCTTGCCCGGGATTGAAGGCCGTTTGTTTGCGCCGCTGGGGGTGGCGTATATTGTCTCGATTCTGGCTTCCATGCTGGTCTCGATGACGGTGACCCCGGTGCTGGCCTCTTACCTGTTACCGCGCATGCCACAACTGGCGCATGGTGACAGCCCGCTGGTAAAACGCTTAAAGCAATGGGATGCGCGCATTCTCACCTGGTCGTTTCCGCGTGCCAAACGCATTTTGGCGCTGGCGGCGCTGCTGGTGGTGCTGGCCGCCGCCAGCGTACCGTTCTTTCCGCGCGCCTTTTTGCCACCGTTTAACGAAGGCTCGCTGGTGATGTCGCTGATCTTCAACCCCGGCACCGCTTTGAGCGAAGCCAACCGCATGGGCGCAACCGCCGAAGCCTTGATCAGGCAAGTGCCGGAAGTGAGCAAGGTAGGGCGGCGCACCGGGCGCGCGGAACTGGATGAACATGCCGAAGGCGTGCATTCGTCAGAAATTGATATCGATTTGAAGCGCTCAAAGCGCGAGCGCGAAGTGGTGATGGCCGACATTCGCGCCCGCTTGTCTTCGCTGCCCGCCTCGATTGCGATGGGTCAGCCGATTTCACACCGGCTGGATCATTTGCTCTCCGGGGTGCGGGCGCAAATTGCCCTGAAAATCTATGGTGATGATATCGATACCCTGCGCGGCCTGGCCGAATCCTTGCGCCAGCGCCTGGCCACCGTGCCGGGGCTGGTGGATTTGACGGTGGAGCGTTTGGTGCTGGTGCCACAAATCAAGGTGCGCGTCGATTATCGCAAAGCCGCACAGGTCGGGCTGACACCGGGCCAGATAGTCAAAGCGCTGGAAATGTTGTCCGATGGCGAACGCATTACCCAGATTGTGGATGGCGCACGCCGCTTTGATCTGGTGCTGCGGCTGGCCGACGCCCGGCGCACCCCGCAAGACCTGGCGCGCACCCTGCTCGACAGCCCGGCCGGGCGCATTCCCTTGTCCAGCATTGCCACGGTAGAAGAGAGTGACGGCCCCAACCAGATCGGGCGTGAAAACGGCCGCCGCCGCATTGTGGTGTACGCCAATACCGATGGTTCGGACATGTCCCACATCATCAAACAGGTGCGCACGGCGATTGGGGCCAGCGCGCTGCCGGGCAGCTATTTTGTCAGCATCGAAGGCCAGTTTCAGGCGCAGGAACAGGCTATGAAGCTGATCACCGGCCTGTCACTGGTTTCGCTGGCTTTAATCTTTCTGGTACTCTACTCGCGCTACCGTTCAGGCGTGTTGGCGCTGGTGATTATGGGTAATATTCCGTTTGCCTTGATCGGCAGCGTGGTGGCAATGTGGCTGGCGGGGGTGACGCTGTCGGTCGCGTCGATGGTTGGCTTCATCACCCTGGCCGGCATCGCCACCCGCAACGGCATTCTCAAGGTCAGCCATTACATCAATTTATGCAAATTTGAAGGCGAAAGCTTTGGCCTGCCCATGATTGTGCGCGGCTCGCTGGAACGGCTTACCCAGGTGCTGATGACGGCGCTGGTCGCCGCATTTGCGCTGCTGCCGCTGCTGCTGGCGGCAGATGCACCGGGCAAGGAGATTTTGCACCCGGTGGCGGTGGTGATTTTTGGCGGGCTGGTCAGTTCCACGCTGCTCGACACGCTGCTGACGCCACTGATATTCTGGCTGGTGGGTGAGAAACCGCTGGCCGCGCTGGTGGCGGGCAAGGAGACTGAGGCGTATTAGTCCCGACACGGGATTGCATTGCGAAATGTCAACACGGGTTAAAGCGGCGACACCCTTGCCAAGTCGCCGCAACGATGGAGAATGATGATGAAAAAATGGATTGCCCCAATGGCACTGATCACCCTGATGGCTGGCACCATCGCCGTAACGCTATCCGGCAACGCACTGGCGCATGGTCTCAAGGCCAAGCATGGCGGCATCATGCGGGAAGTAGCGAATTTGCAGTTTGAGCTGGTAGCGAGTAAAGACGCGGCTAGCGCGGGCGTGGCAAAAATCTATGTGGAAGATCATGGCAAGATTTATTCGACGGCGGGGGCCAGTGGCAAACTGACGGTGTTGAACGGGGCTGAAAAAACCGAGGTGGTCTTGCATGCCAGCGGGGAGAATGTGCTGGAGAGCAAGGACGATGCGAAACTGGCAGCGGGGGCCAAGGTGGTGGCTTTGATTACGTTTGCGGATAAAAAAACGGTGTCGGTGCGGTTTGCGGTGAAGTAATGCATGTGGTAAAAGGCTGTTTGATCCTGATACCGAAGGACGCAGGCAGCCCGTCCTTCTGTTTCCAATACGCCTGATTTAGCGCTTACCCTGGCGATGGCGCACCAGTTGCGCAGTCAAATGTGCCAATTCCTTGCTGTGAAACAAATCAATGCATTTCATGGTTTGGTAATCGCCTTTGTCTGATCCGGCGTAGGGCAATGCCAAAAACTGATCAACCAATTTGCCGATTTTTGCAAAATCTTCCACATCCTGCTGACTGTTTTCCAGATAGGCACGCGCAGTGGCAGCGGCATCTTTTTTGGTTTTTTCATCGCTGGCAATGCGGGCAAAGCAAATACTTAGTGCCCAATTTTTCATCAGCGTTTTCTGCGCCTGTGCGCTCGTGCCAGTGAAGGCTGGCTGCGCAGCGATTGGGGTGCAGGCACATGCCAGTACCAACAAGCTTGCACGAATTGGCGCGATCAGCTTCATGGCAAAACCCATAGCGAAGCGGTGTCGGGTACAAACAGGCCATTTTCCGGGTCTGCAAACAGGTGACATGCATCCGAACAATGCTTGCCGTTCCACAGCGTAACGTGTCCTACAGCATTCTTCCAGCCATGCCCCCTGACCACGATAATGCCTTTCATATTTGCAAAATCACTTACCTTGGGCGTTTTTACTGTCTTGTCCGGTTTGCCAAACGTCGCTTCAAGGTATTGCATCATTTCCGGCACTTTGTACAAGTATTGCCGATGATCCGCACCACTGACACTGCTGTAACGCCCACTCTTTTTGATTGGAAACCCGGTCGTGTTTAATACATAACTTATCCTGATCGGGCAAGCATTGGCAAATCGGCCT
>JBDLSU010000178.1:0-3707 GCA_039799405.1 Pseudomonadota bacterium
TGCGGCGTCGAATGAAAAAATTCAGCTTCATTTTACACACCTCAGAATAATATAGATGACAACAAAAACTTGCATCCAAACGGGGCGCTGGGTTCGGTTGGTTTATTATGGCACAGCCAAGCCTGCGCGCTTGGTCTATAATCTCGCAAGCGAACAATTTGACGTTTTTTCCGATCCTAACCTGAACAAGCCCATGACTATCAAAAAACACGCCCGCGTTTTAATTCTCGGCTCCGGCCCGGCTGGTTATAGCGCCGCCATTTACGCCGCCCGCGCCAATCTCAACCCGGTGCTCATTACCGGGGTCGAACAAGGCGGTCAATTAATGACCACCACCGACGTAGAAAACTGGCCAGCCGACCCGATGGGCGTGCAAGGGCCGGATTTGATGCAGCGCTTTTTGCAACACGCCGAGCGCTTCCAGACCGAAATGATTTTTGACCACATCCACACCACCCACCTGAGCGAAAAACCGATCCGGCTGGAAGGCGACCAGGGCCAATACACTTGCGACAGCCTGATCATTGCCACCGGTGCCTCGGCCCAATACCTGGGCTTGCCATCGGAAGAAGCCTTCATGGGCAAAGGCGTATCAGCCTGCGCCACCTGCGACGGTTTCTTTTACCGCAACCAGGCCGTAGCCGTAATTGGTGGCGGCAATACCGCCGTGGAAGAAGCGCTGTATTTGTCCAATATCGCCAATAAAGTGACGCTGGTACACCGCCGCGACAAATTCCGCGCCGAACCGATTCTGGTCGATCGGCTTAATGCCAAAGTGGCCGAAGGCAAGATCGAAATCAAATTTTTCCATACCCTGGATGAAGTACTGGGCGACGACAGTGGCGTCACCGGCATGCGCATCAAATCAACCCAGGATGGCAAAACCGAAGACATTACCCTGCATGGCGTATTCATCGCCATTGGCCATAAACCGAATACCAGCATCTTTGAAGGCCAGCTTGACATGCACAACGGCTATATCAAAACCAAAACCGGGCTGGAAGGCATGGCTACCGCCACCAATATCGCGGGCGTATTTGCGGCGGGTGACGTGCAAGACCATATCTACCGCCAGGCCATTACCAGCGCCGGTACCGGTTGCATGGCGGCACTGGATGCGCAGCGTTATCTGGAAAGCCTGGAAGGCTGATTGCCTGGATTTTTGTTGAACAGGCTAACCATCATCTAGCAGCCAGAGTGGAAACAGCAGCATGGGCTTGAAACAATTTGCCGATTTACAGTTTTTGCGCACCCAACTGAAGGAGCAAGAACAAGCCCGGCTGCTGGCCGCCGCCCTGGCGGCCGAACAAGCGCGCGAGCGTGAGCGCAATGCCAATCTATTTCGCAACAGCATCGGTGATGTGCAGCCAATGCCACCGTGCGACCGCATCGAACCCTTCACCCCGCGCCCGCTGCCGATAGCGCGCCAGCACATTGCCGACGAACAAGCGGCGCTGCAAGAATCACTTTCCGATGAAATGGATATTGAAAGCCTGCTCGAAACCGATCAGGCCCTAAGCTTCGCCCGTGACGGCGTTGGCCTTGACGTGGTACGCAAGTTGCGCAAGGGGCATTGGGTGATTCAGGATCAACTTGATCTGCACGGCCTGCGGCGCGATGAAGCGCGCGTCATGCTGGCCGAATTTTTGCGCCAGTGCGCCAAACGCGGCGTGCGCTGCGTGCGCATCATCCACGGCAAAGGCCATGGCTCACGCGGACGCGAGCCGATTTTAAAGCAACTGGTGTTGCGCTGGCTGGTGCAAAAGATTGAAGTGCTGGCGTTTTGCGTAGCGCGTGCGGGCGATGGCGGGAATGGAGCACTGGTGGTGTTGCTCAAAGGAAGCTAAGGCCACCACCACACCATCTGGTTTAATGGCCCAGTGCCATCCGCTGTAGCATCCCCTTTTGCACTGCCATTGCAGCCGCATCGGCATGGCGCGCTGGTGCGATGTAAAACTCATCGGCCACATGGGTCAAATACCAGCCCGCCTTGGCCAGAATCTCGGCAAGCGGCGGGAATTTTTTATTCTCTTGCACATAGTCCTTGAAGAAAGGTGTGAAATCACGTCCGCCAACTTCGTTGAACAAATTGAGCAAGTCCTGCGAATTGCACGCTTTGCCGGTCTGGCCAAAACGTTGCTCGCGCAGGCGGAATACATCGTCGATACTGCGGCGGTTTTGCGTCGCTGTGCGCAACTCAATATCAAGCAACAGGCCCAGCGTTGCCCCGCCACCATAGATGAGTCGCCAGTTTTGCATCTTCTTGCTGCCCGCCTCCTGCAAGGAAGGCTTGTCTCCGGGTTGCATGTGACGGGCACTGAAAAACCGCCCCATATTGGTGCCCAGCATTTGATACCAGTCACGCTCGGCAATCTGCCCGCCGCGCACCGCCGCGCGCGAGGCCATGTATTCGGTTACGCCTTCGGTAAACCACTCCTGGGCGCTGACATCGGTGAGCTTGAGCCGACTGGCATTCCAGTAATGGAACATTTCATGGGCCAGCAATCTTGGCCAGACCATGCGCCGGGCGTCGAGATCGGTTTGCTTGAAAACTTGCACAAAGCTGCTGCCAAAGGCTTCGCCATCATCGGCAACGTCCTTGCGTGCGGCAACCAGGTAGCGGGTATCGGGCAGTTCGCCAAACACATGGCGATATTCGGTCAAATGCTGGCTCAGTACCTGTTCAAACAGGCCCCGGCTGGCTAGCAGTTGCGGGTCCATTACCAGTACAACCTTCATGGCACCGTTGACAATGGTCAGCGGCTCAAACCGGCCAACCACAATCGCATTATCGTAAGCCTGGTACAAATCGGCCGGCGCAAAGGTATTCGCTTTACCTGCCACTTCATGCCACGGCGTGGCCACCCGCCAGCCCTGGGGCAGATCAAAACTGACCTGGGCCTTGGCATCGTCATCGTCACTGAAGATCATCAGCGCCTTGGTAATCCAGGTCGCGCTATCGGCTTGCAAAGCAGGCCGGGCATCCACCCCGCCCGCGCTATCCCACTCATGTTGATCATGCTGCAAGCGTACCTGATAGCGCAGTTGCAGTACCGTCCCATCGGGCGCATTGACTTTCCACTTCCCGCCTGGCAACAATTCCACCGGAACTCGCTTGCCCTGATTGGAAACCACCAGATTCTCGACAAAGGTCGCCCAGCCTTGCGGCAACTGGCTGGCATAGCCCCACGATGCCATCATCAGCGTACCGCCCTTCAGGGTGACGCTGGCGTTCACCGTCACGAGGCGGCGATCTGCGTCTGAAAACACAAGATGATATTGGTAGGGAACCAGGGCGGAAGTGCTTGCCGTGCTGCCTGCCAGACTGGTCGCCTGATTTGAGGCAAGATGAGCTGCAAGCGGGCTGGCGCTGGCCTGGGCAGGACTGGCGCAGACAAGCGCCATGGCAAGTGAGAAAGCCATCGAAAGGGGCAAGAGTTTGGTCATGGCATGCCTTATTTGTCGTGAAAAGAAAAAGCATTGAAAAATGGATTTGGCAGGCAACCTTACCTGGCGCACTACCAGCGAAAGCCGCAGAATAGTGCATTGGCAAATCGCAAGCAGGCCATTTACGATGAACGGAATAATGAGCGGAATGAAATGCAAAAATCAGGGGGCCAAGAATGCGGGCGAGCAGATGGCTGCGTTGGTGCCATGAAATGTGTAAAAATAGCGGGCAAATCATCTGACCGCGCCCATCTCATGCC
>JBDLSU010000179.1:0-3310 GCA_039799405.1 Pseudomonadota bacterium
TCCGGCAGATCGGAAAACAGGTCGTCCTGGCTCAGGCGCAGCATCTGGCGCGCAAAAAAGGCATACGGGCACCCCATAAAAGTCTGGTAACCGCTGGCCGAGAGTTTGGCTGGCAAAAGGGCCGGTGCGCTGGGTTGGGGTGGCGTCGCCATTTGCTGCTGCAAGCGCGCGCCGGGCAGGTCAAACTGGCGCGTGCCCAAGGGCGGCAAACCGGCGCGCGCCAGTACCAGTTGCAAGCGTTCAATCCATGGACAACAGGCATTGGGCTCACCGTTTTTAAATTGCTGCCAGGACAGTACCAGTTCAGCCCCGCTGACCACGATTTCACAAAAATCACGCAGTTGCTGTTGCTGGCGCTGTTCGCGGGTCACCAACCCGAGTTCGCGCCGCACCGCATTGGCAAAAAACAGAATTTCCGGCGCTGGTGAGGGCAGTCCGGCGGCATCGCAACCGACCATCAACACCGCGTCAAAGCGACGCAAGCGTGCGCCATTCAGCGGCAACATCACTACCCGCTGGTCGCTGTTTTCGCTGACAAAGGGCCGCGCTTCCATTTCCAGACTGACGCAAGCCTGCCATTCGGCAAATTGAAAATGGGCGCTGTTGTTCTGGTTGGCGTCAGCAATGTCGGCAAACAGTGCCAACACTTGCTGCCCGGCCAGATCCTGTGCCAATGCGGCTTTCAGGCCAAGCTGGTCGAGCACCTGATTATTCAACTCAAACCATTGGGCCAGGGTTTTGCGCCCGGCAAACTGTTGCGCCAAAGCTTGCGCTTCCACCAGTGGCTTGTTATGGAAGCGTTCGGGCAAGGCCGCCAGCACCGCTTTCCAGCCGCCCGCCACATTTTGCCGCCGCAAAATCATTTCCAGTTGCATCAACCATTCGGCCTTACCTGACCAGTGTGAATAGACGAAGGGCGATTTAAACAAATCCAGCAGAGCGATCACATCGGCGCTACTGGCCAGCACATCAAACCAGGCCGCCAGCGCAGCCGCCGCGCGGGTGGTGGAGAGTTTCCAGCCGGTTTCATCGGCCACCAGCACTTGCGCCCGTTCCAGCAAGGCGCGAATGCGGCGCGCCACTACCCGGTCTTGTGCGACCAGTGCAATGCGCTGACGCCCCACAGCCAGCCATTGCAAAATGCATTGCGCGCCCCGCTGGGCTTCCTGTTCCAGGCTGCTGGCCGGACACAAAGTGGGCAGTTGCGCACTGGCCGGGTCAAACGGTTCTGCATGGTCGGCCACGCTGGCGGGATCTGGCCCGGCATCTTGCACCAGTTCTGGCCAGGCTTTTGTGTACAAGGGGTGTATTGCCGGGCCACACCAGTCCAGCGCCACCACCCGCACCGGCTGTTGCCTGGCCCAGGCTTGCAGAAAAGCCTGCTGCATCGGATCCGCTGCCACCGGGTGAATCCAAAGCAAAGGGCAAGCCGCCTGCGCGGCCAGACGCTGCAGTGCCACATGGCGCACAAAGCCCGGGTCGTTGGCATCAAGCTGGGCCTGCCACAAAGTCCAGACCAATTGCGCCTCTTCCGACAACAACTGGCGTGCTGGCAGGCTCAATTGCGCCAAAGCCTGTTGCCAGCGGCTGGCACTGGCACCCGCTTCCTGATCAACACCAGGCAACAACGCGGCGCTTAATTCATCAAACAAAGTCAGCAAAGTATTGGCCAGCGGCAGCAAATCGAGCGCATCGCTGCTGCCAAACAAATGTTTGAGCCAGGCATGCTGACGCAATTCGGCAAACAGGTGCATCAGGCGCTGGCTGCTGGCGGGCAAATCCAGCGCAAACTGCAGGGCCAGCCAGGCGTCGAGGGTATGAATCGGCGGCAACAACCGTGGCCCATCGCTGGCCGCCATCAGCGCTTGCTTCAGGCATTGGGCGTGGGCAAAGGTTGGCACGATAATTTGTTGCTGGCCGCCTGCCTGTTGTCCGGCTCCGACATGGCGTGCCACGATGCGCCAAAAGTCGGCATGCGGAGAAATAAGCAATTGGGGCAACATACAACCTTTCAAATTGTAAAAATACAACAGATATTTGCGGATTCTGAAGTCTGGGCCGCATGACCGGTGCAGGCTGACCATTAATTATTAATTTGGCGACAACACAAAGCCACACTTGATTCGCTATTTTAGAGACTTGTACTGGCAAGCGCGTCAATTTGTCGCTTTTTTTAAGTCGTTGCAGCGCTTTTTCCAAAAATAGGTTATGATTTCTCAAAATTCCCACCCGAAACCCTCGTATGGTGTGCATGCGTTAAGTCTGATAGCCAAAACTTCTCGAAAAACCGCTTTATATTTGCACCTGCTTTGCACTTGAATAAAGCCTTGATTTTTTGCCGAACGACGCCATATTTGCCCAGTACCATTTTTTAATCTTCTTACTACTCCCTCAATCCGAGGAAATTATGAGCGAATTTATTAAACATATCACCGACGCATCGTTTGAAGCTGACGTTTTGAAATCCGACAAACCGGTTCTGCTCGATTTTTGGGCTGAATGGTGCGGTCCTTGCAAAGCAATTGCGCCGGTACTGGAAGAAATCGCCAAAGACTATGACGGTAAACTGGTAGTGGGCAAACTGGATGTGGACAAGAACACCGCTGTTTCGGCCAAATTCGGCATTCGCGGCATCCCTACTTTAATCCTGTTCAAAAACGGGGTTGAAATAGCCAAAAAAGTCGGTGGCATGCCAAAAGCTGGCATTACTTCCTTCATCGACAGCAATATTTAATTATTGATTTATCCCGGTCAGGTGGTTCCCACAATACAAGCTGCCTGACTTACCTCGCAACTCCCTCCCCCACCTTGCTACGCTCAACCTGAGGCACGCAACTTTTAAACGACTATGCACTTATCTGAACTTAAAGCCCTCCATGTCTCTGCCCTGTTAGAGATGGCCATTGGGCTTGACATTGACAACGCGGCCCGGCTGCGCAAACAGGAACTGATGTTCGCGATTTTGAAAAAACGCGCGAAATCAGGCGAACAAATCTTTGGCGATGGCGCGCTCGAAGTCTTGCCCGACGGCTTTGGCTTTTTGCGTTCGCCCGATGCCAGCTATATGGCATCGACCGATGATATTTATATCTCGCCGTCGCAAATTCGCCGCTTCAATCTGCATACCGGCGATTCCATCGAAGGTGAAGTACGCACCCCCAAAGACGGGGAGCGTTATTTTGCGCTGGTCAAGGTGGACAAGGTTAATGGCGAATCGCCGGAAGCCTCCAAGCACCGTATCCTGTTTGAAAATCTGACACCACTGCACCCGAACCAGCCCTTGCGGCTGGAACGTGAAATGCGCGGCGAA
>JBDLSU010000180.1:0-4723 GCA_039799405.1 Pseudomonadota bacterium
AGGATACGGGCGGGCTTGCTCATGGAATTATTTATCAGGAATTGAGGAAAACGGCATCATACCATTCTTGCTGGCAAGCTGATGGCTATCAACTCCGGCACCCGCCTGTCCGGCCACCGCTGCCAGCAAGGCGAAATGCTTGCATTCCAATTTTGCCCATGCGATTTTGCGCCTGCCAAACCCCGGGATCGCGCGCATTTTCGTTGGTGCTGACGCGCGTGTCTGGGCCTGGGGCATGCTGTGTGAAGGTGCTGGCCATGAGCGCGATCAGGATTAAGGCCAGCTAAGCACAGGTACTGCCGTCAGACCAGTTGTTTGCGCTCTGACGGCAGCGCAGCCTGTTTCAATATTGCTGCTTGTATCCCTGTTGGTTGTCGTCATGAAGCAGGGGACTGATTTTGCCATACACCTGGCGGGCAAATAAGTCGTGCCTGATGCATGCCCCAATTGATACGCCCAGCGCAGCTTTCGCGGTGCCGGACGTGATTTATGGTGGTCTGCCCGCTGTATTTTCCTTCCCCAAAAAAAGTATAAAAATATTTGCGTGAAGCTGTTCAAAATTTGAATTTTCCGATTACAATAAGACACCCTTTCATGTTGTTTGGTCTTGCTTATTATTTATTGCCGTGAAAATTCATCGTCCCTTCATTCATGTTGTCTTGTCGCTATTGCTGCTGGTGTCGCAGCAACTGGGCTTGTCGCATGTAATGACGCACCTGAATTCTTCCCACCATCAGTCGATAGTGGATGCCGGGCAGCCTGGCGCGAGCAGTAGTGATGTGAATCGGGCAGACGCCTCCCATTTGCAAGAGTTGCTTGATTCAAGTTGTGGCCAGTGCCTTGCTTTTGCGCAGCTAGCCACGGTATTGCCAGTTGTTATTTCCTCCCCACCCCCTGTTCTTCCTGCCAGTTTTATCGCTGGCGGACATGAAGATCGTTCTATTTGTTCCCAAACACGTTGCGCCTATCTTTCGCGCGCACCGCCTGTCCTTGCTTGATTCCCCCTATTTGACCAGTTTGGTCTGACGTTTTTTCGCTCTCTCTCGCCAGCGGTGGTTGATTACTGCTTGGTGTTTGGGTTTGCCTGCATGCGTTCGAGCTTGATGAATGCAGAAACGGCGCATGCAACTGCGGCCATTGGCCCGGTTGCGCTTGCCGGATCATGTTTTCAGACTTTTGGGTATCAGGCATTCCCTTTTTTATTCGTTGTGTGGCTGTATTGGCCTGCTGAATGACACGCATGTCGCATGTTGTGTTGCTGGATGAGTTTTGCCTTTTTCAGTGGGGTCAGGTCTTTCATTAATGGCTGTTATAACAGAGCAGCTTGACAGGAAAGTTGTTGCTGGAAATATTGTGAATGCCATGGTTTTTTTGCAGGTGTAGTACCTGGGGCGGTCAGTGTAACTTGTTATTTAACTGCCGCAACAGGAGGAGGACAAAGTATCGGCATGACCGGTATTTTGATAGAAGGTTGGGAATCCCCCGACATTTGATATTGGAAGAGACTTTTTATTAGGAATGAAAAATGAAAAAAATGATTAAACCGACTACCATGTTTGTTGCTTTGATGTCTTGCTTTGCGGCTCAGGCCGTCGAAATCAAGGGCGTTGGCTCGCCCAATGCGATTCCTTATCGCTACATTGTGGTCTTTAAGGAGCAGGCGACGATTTCTGCAAACGGCGTGCAAATAAGTGCTGCCACAATTGCAAGTCAGGTCGGTAACAAGTATGGTGCGTCGGTGGACAGAACCTATCAGCATGCGATTAAAGGTGCTGCGGTAACGATGGATTTGAAACAGGCGCAAGCAATGGCGCAGGATCCGAGCGTTGCTTATATTGAACAAGATCAACGCATTTCTGTGGTGGCAACCCAAACCAATGCTACCTGGGGCATCGACCGGATTGATCAAACCAATTTACCCTTGTCCAAAACGTACACTTATCCATCCAGCGCGGGCGTTCATGCCTATGTGATTGATACTGGCCTGCGCAGTACCCACACCGAATTTAGCGGTCGTGTCGGCAATGGCTATGACGCAGTCAAGGATGGCAATGGCACCAATGATTGCCAAGGCCATGGTACCCACGTTGCCGGTACGGTCGGCGGAAAAACCTGGGGTGTGGCGAAAGATGTCACCATTCACCCGGTTCGGGTTTTGGGTTGCGATGGTTCCGGCACCAACTCGGGCGTGATTGCCGGGATGGACTGGGTGGTTGCCAACCACGCCAAGCCCGCAGTGGCGAATATGTCCTTGGGCGGCGGTGCTTCGCAGGCAACCGATGATGCGATTGCGCGCATGACCAATGCCGGTGTGGTGACGGTGGTCGCGGCCGGCAATGACTCGTCCAATGCCTGTAACTATTCGCCAGCGCGCGCAGCCAGTGCCATCACGGTAGGGTCCACCACCAATACCGATGCCATGTCGAGTTTCTCGAATTACGGCACTTGCGTCGATGTATATGGCCCGGGTTCGAATATTACTTCGGCAAGCCGCACTTCTGATACCGGCTCTACTTCCTTGTCCGGTACTTCCATGGCATCACCGCATGTTGCAGGTATCGCAGCACTGTACTTGTCGAAAAACCCATCGTCCACGGTATCTCAGGTAACCAGCGCGATTTTGACCAATGCCTTGAATGGAAAAATCACCGGGATTCCTTCCGGGGTGAATAAATTCGTCAATATTGAGTTCTTGAATGGTGGTGTGGTTGTCGATCCGGCGATCACTTTGACCAGTGGCACGCCGGTTGCTGTTGCTTTGGCAAAAAGTGCCGCCAAGACTTACAAAATTGTTGTTCCTGCTGGCAAGACCAGTGTGACCTTCAAAATGTCTGGCGGCACGGGCGATGGTGATTTGTATGCCAAGGTGGGTAGCGCGCCAACCACCACCAGCTATACCAAAAAGTCTGATGGTTCTACCAATGCGGAAACCATCACCTTCAGCGCACCCGCAGCGGGAACGTATTATCTGTTGGTGAATGCGTATACGGCAGTAAGTGGTGCCAGCCTGGTGGCAACTGTGCAATAAGCGCTGACTACGCCATTTGATCAAAAAGTGAAGTGTTCAGGGCTGGTGCTGTATTGGCTGGCCCTGATTTTGCACCGCCAGAGGCGCAACAGACGGTGCAGATAGCACCGGGCGCAATCTAATGGCATTGCCACCCTTTATTGCATCTTCCACCGCACCGATTTCTAGCGCAACGTACACGCAGCGTACCCGGTCACTTAGCCTTGCAAGGAGGTTCTCTTTTCGTTGGCGCAGTCCGGACTGGGTTTCGGTAAATCGCCATCGAGCTTGCTGACCCAGCATTCCTGAAACACCGAACAAAAACAGGCCTCAACCGTAATTCGGCTGAATCTGGCCTGGTTCAGCGCATCCCAGGCTTTGATTTCGGCCACATTGGTATCGGGTGGACGTTTCCAGCTCAATACCAGTTGCTCCGCACCTGGCGCAAATACGCGCCCGGCGACCCGGCCTGTGACCAGGTTGAGCGGTGTTTTTAACGCCGGGCTGAGTTGGCGCACGGTTTGATGCATATCGCCCATGGGTTTGCCATCGAGCAGCAATTCAAACCACACTGAGGTTTGGCAAGGTGTTGGATTTCGTTCATGTCGAGTAGTTGGAGAGAAAATATGAATGGACGTGGTGCATGCAATTTAGCAGAAAATTAACCAAGCCGCGTGCAAATTTGTTGGTGGCAAGGATCGGCATTCACTGCTACCTAGATGTGGCAGATGCCCCAAACCAGGAAGAATGGGTTATGCTACTGAAAAAACCAGTCAACTTTGATGTGCCATCAGAAAGGTGCCCGCCTTGAAAATTTATTACATTGATGGTGAAAATATCGGCACCAATATTTTGAATGAAATGAAACTGACCGCTCATGACAGGGTCTTCATTTTCACTAATACTGCCAGCCACAAAACAGGCTATGCCAATCCGCTTTTCAACATAATCAGCGGCTACCCGAGCGGGAAAAATCAGGCCGATTTCCATCTCATTGCCCACCTTGCCAAGGTGCTGGCCTACCTCACCAGGACCGAGAAAAGCGTGATTGAGCTGGTGCTGCATTCAAAAGACATCCAACTTTGGCGGGCTTTTGAATTCCAATGCGAACTGGCCGAGATCAAGTCCAGCAATCCTTATATCGGGCCTGCCGTGGCACAAACCAAACCCATCAGCAGCCCACTGCCCGTGCCTTCCCCCAGCGCCGGGGCCAGCAGCAACAATGTGGTTGTCCCGCTCGATACGTCACTCGAAACAAAAATCCTCAAATTCATCGCCAAGCCGAGAACCTTTACCGAGATCGCGGGGCAAATGAAGGTTTCACAATCTGTCATGACAACGACATTTAATCAATTAATCAAGGAAGGCAAGGTTCAACGCCAGTCTGCCTCGAAGAAACATTGGGTTTGTGTTGTCAATAAATCGCTGGTTGGCCAAAAATAGGGCGGGAAATTGGGTTGCTGCGGTTTGATTGAGCAAGTTTTACCCTTGTTTGACAAACTCTCGTTGGGTAAAGACCACTGATCACACCAGCGGATGGGATAAACGCGAAGAGCGATTTTGGAATAGCAGGCGATGGAACCCGGGTATTGCCGAAGCCAGTTTATTCCTGTTGCATTGGATGTCCCAGAGATGTTCCAACCGGCCGGTGGCGCGGGAAGTGATTGAACAATGTTTGCTGGCGGCGGGTACTGCGCCATCGGGCGCGAATCATCA
>JBDLSU010000181.1:0-4327 GCA_039799405.1 Pseudomonadota bacterium
GCACCCAGCCGATTAATACCAGCAGCAGGGTGCTGCCAATTTGCACAAAATGCGGCAAGCGGCTTTGGCCCCAGCGTTCCAGCCGGTAGCGTTCAATCGCCAGCCAGGCCCCGTGCCAGGCACCCCATAATACAAAAGTCCAGTTGGCACCATGCCACAGGCCACCCAGCAACATGGTCAAGAATAAATTCAGATAGGTGCGGGCACGGCCATGGCGGTTGCCGCCCAGCGCAATATACAAATATTCGCGCAGCCAGTTGGAGAGCGACATATGCCAGCGCTTCCAGAAATCGGTAATCGAGCGGGAAAGATACGGGTCGTTGAAGTTTTCCGGGAACACAAAGCCGATCATCAAAGCCAGCCCTATCGCCATATCGGTATAGCCGCTGAAATCAAAAAACAATTGCAGCGCATAGGAAAAAGCGCCGAGCCAGGCATCGCCGAAGCTGGGGTTGACGCTGCCAAAGCAGGCATCCACCAGCGGCACCACATTATCGGCAATCAGTACCTTCTTGCAAAAGCCCAGCATGAATAACTGGCTGCCACGGGCAAAATTGGCCCAGCTATGCTCGCGCCCGGCAAACTGGCTGGCCAGCAAGTGGTAGCGCAACACTGGCCCGGCCACCAGATGCGGGAACAGCGCAATGAAGGCAGAAAAATCGATGATATTGCGCGCGGGTGGCGCTTCGCGGCGGTAGATATCGACCAGATAGCTGATGGCGTGAAACAGGTAGAACGACAAGCCAATCGGTAGCACGACCGGGATCCAGGCCATTGGTTTGGCACCCATGGCGGCGAGCAGGCTGTTCATGCTGTCGATGCCAAAATTGGCGTACTTAAAATAGGCCAGCGCGGTCAGATTCAGGCTGACCGCCACAAACAGCAGGCGGTAGCGCTTGATTTCATCGCGGCTGGCATCCATCGCCAGCGCAAAACCGTAAGAGATTGAGCTGGCAGCAATCAGGAGCGCCAAAAAATCCAGCCGCCACCAGCCATAAAAAGCATAGCTGAACAACAAAATCAGGGCCGAACGCCAGCGTACTGGCGTCAGGTAATAGCTGGCCAAAAACAGCGGCAAAAAGCCGAACAGGAACAGGTTAGAGCTAAAAATCATCGGACTGGCCGGGGTTGATGAAGCGGCTTGGTTTGTGGCTGATTGGGTGGCTGCTGCGGCCGCTGATTGCAGCCTTATTTCAGCAAGCCATCCGCATGGCGGCACACCGTTACCTGCTTGACGCTAAACTGCTTGGCCTTGCCGGGCAGCAGTTTCACCCTGGTATAGCCGCCATTGCCACCCGCCGCCAACAAGGGAATTTTTACCGCATGGTCGGCTCCGTCATCCACCAGTGGCAGGCTAAACTTGCGCGCGGCTGCACCGCCCGAGGCTTCCAGCGTCAGTTGGCGTCCACCGCTGGTGTTGGCCTGCAGCGACAGGTAGTCCAGCTTGCCGAGCGGTTGATCAAATTCAATTTCCAGCGCATCGCCTTCTTTGCTCGGGGCCAGGCTGGCGTTGCCGATTTTGGCTTTGATTGGGGATGGGTTGCAAGTGCCTTCGGCCCAGGCAGCGGCGCGCAACAGCCATTCGGTGTTGTCGCTCAGGTAGCGTGCATCGCGGTAGGGGTAATTGGGCAGGGCTTTCAGATCACGTTCCGGCATTTCCCAGATCAACAGCTTGGGCTTTTGCGTCTGGAACGAAGCGTCGCGCAAATAGGTTTCGATGCCAACCCAGGAGCCTTTGTCGGCCCCGACGGAAATATCGAGCAAATCGCGCTGCAGGGTAAAGCGCAGGGCATCGGTAAAGCCGGTCCAGTGGTCAGAATAACTGCTGCCCACCAGTGCAATGCCGGGTGCGGCTTCGTCGCCGACCAGGTTGTCTTTGCCGCCCGCATTGCGGGTAATGGAAAACGACAGCAATTGTTCCGGCGCAAAATTGGCGGGCGTGCCCTTGGGCAGTTGTTCGACCAGGTCGCGCGCCTTGCTGGCGTTTTTCTTCTTGGCCCAGGCCATGCCAAAATTGACGGCGCTGGTGGCGTCATAGGCTTTTTTCAGGGCCGGGTTGGCGTCAAGCTCGGCGCGGATGGCTTCGGCTGCCAGCATCGCGCCGGAAGGTGCCCAATGGGTATCGAGCCGGATAAAAAACGGATTTTCCCCCGCACGTTTCGGGTCTTTCAGAAACGGGGTATTCAAATCGATCACCTGCAAACCGGCAGCGCGCATGGCCTTGGCGATGCGATCATAATTGCCTTGCAAATAGTCGGTGAGTTTTAATTCGGGCGGCAGATGTTCCTGATAGATGCGCATCTTGAGCGGCACCAAGGTCACCGCCAGCGTGACGTTGTTGCGCGCCAGGATTTGATTGAGTTTGCTGATCAAATCAATCGATGTCTGGATAGGGGCATTGTCGGCGGCGTCAGCGACTTCATAGCGGTAATAGATCCATTCATTTTTGCCGACGATGGAACTGGGCAGGTCGGCAGCGCGGGCGGGGAGGTTGCAGGTGAAAACGAGGCTGGCAAAAACAAGGCTGGAAGAAACAAGGTTAACTAATGCTGGACGGAAGTTCATGGCGTTTCCCCGGTAAAATATTTTTTCTATTTGCCAGTATAACGCTCGATTTTGTTTTGCAGAGTGTGTGCCAGTAACTTTCCTTGGCTGTCGCCAATAAACAGCACGCTATAGCTGCCGCCTTGTAACATTTCGACTTTGGTTTGCGCCAGTTTGTTGCCGCCACTATTGGCCACCAGTTCCACGCTGATCGGGTTGACTGCGCGCACCGCATGGCTAGCTGCGGCCAAGGCCGGGAACACGGTCAGCTTGCCATCGGCCGTCATCACATCGAAGGTTGGCCCGGGGTTTTGCAAGTGGTAGGCGGTGAGTGTGGCTTTGAGTTTGTTGGCGATGGTTTTGTCTTCAAACACCATCGGTTTGGCGTCGGCTTTCAGGCTGTTATAAGCCAGGCTATAGGCATGGGTGCCAACGCAATCGAAGGGGAGTTCGATCAGGGTTTTGCCTTTCAGGTTCAAGCTGATTTTGTGTTGCCCGGCAGGCAGCACCAGGTAATCGCTGGCGTGGCCGGGGGCCAGTTGTTTGATGCGTAATTTGCCATCGACCAGCACATCGAGCACGCCATCCTGGGCGGCATGGATCAGGCGCAGGTAGCTGGAATTGGCGGGTGGTTCCGGGTCATACAAGCCTGCTGCAGTCTGGCTTTGGGCCGGTAACAGCGCGAACAAACCGGCGCAGGCCAGCAGCTTGAGTGTCAGGCGCTTCATCGCGATTCTCCTTGAAAAGACAAATACCAGTGATAGCTGCCGGGGGCCAGGTTGGGTAATTGCAGCGCCGAGCGCCATGCGTCGTATTGGCTGACTTTGGGCGCTGGCGCGCCATGACCATCGGCTGTCAGTTGCGGCAACTGGCCGCTTTGTGGCAGGTTGACCAGAACCACCGGGGCTTGCTGTAATGGGCCGTCACCTGTTACTTCCACCGTTAACAGCGGCGGCGTGACATCGGCATCAAAGCGGACTTTAACCCGCTCACGCTCACGCCACCAACTGGCTACCTGATTTGGTGTCGCCAGCCAGATGTGCTGCTTGCGCGCCTTCAGGGCGTTTAACATGGCAGCCCAGTTGGCGGGGGTGATGCTGGTACGGGTCGGAATGGTCAGTACGCCAAGCGCGCCCATTTCATCGGCCAGTTCCAGTTCGTAAATGGTGTTTTGGGTGGCGATGGCGGGCGCATTGTCGCTCAGTAAATCTTCCGGTGCGCTCAGTGTGCGCGGCAACATCACCATCGGTTCACCCTTGGCCCCGGCAAACGGCGCGCTGAAAAAGGGCAGGCGGTTTTCCGATGCGCCCTGATCGGTAATCACATGATTCATGCCTTTTTGCCGTAGCAGGCGCAGGGTGGTGGCATCCATCGCATCGAGCGGGGCGCGAAAGCCGGGTGGCTCGGTCACGTCCAGTTCGGCATCTTTAAATTCATTGATCATGCTATCGAGCCGCTTGCCTTGCTGGTTGCCGGACTGGTTTTGGAAACCAATCAGCTTGTCGCCAAAATAGGCGATTTCGTGGCCGCGCGCTTGCAGTTTTTTAAGCAAGGGTTTGCCGACATCAAGCCGTTCGCTCAGGGCGTAATAAGCAGCATGCCAGCCCAGGCTTTCGGCTTGCAGGGCAAAGGCGTTATCGGTTTCTTCGGTATAGTCCGAGGCATTCACCGACAGCACCATGGCGCTGCGATAGGTTTGCGGCCAACTGGCCAGATAGGCGGCAGGCTGATGCAACAGCCACATCAGGGCGTCGCTGGCCAGCGCGTTGAAGGCGACGGGATC
>JBDLSU010000182.1:0-5459 GCA_039799405.1 Pseudomonadota bacterium
ATTCAATAGTGCCAGCGCCTTGCGCACATGCAGTACGCCGACGATGCGGTTGATTTCACCTTCATACACCGGCAATTTGTTGTGGTAGCAGGTGGTGAGCTGGTGTTTGATGTCGTCCACCGAGACCGCCAGATTCAGCGCTTCCACCTGAATCCGTGGGGTCATGATGTCTTCTACCGAAATGGTTTCCAGATCGAACAGATTGAGCAAAATGCTTTTATGCTTTTGCGGAATAAAATTGCCGCCTTCCAGCACAATTGAGCGCAATTCTTCCGGCGAGAGCCGGTTTGACTCCTGTGCTGTGGCACCGGTTTTGATGCGCAGGGTTTTCAGGAACATGTTCACAAACAAATTAACGAACCAGATTGCCGGTTTGGCAAAAGCCATCATGGGCTTGAGCAGCATGCTGGAAAACAGGGAAATTTTTTCCGGATAAGTGGCACCGATGACTTTGGGCGAGATTTCGGCAAACACGATCAGCAGAAAGGCCACGCATCCGGTGGCAATGGTAATCACATGCTGGTTATTGCCAAAGGTGGTGATGGCAATTGAAGTGACCAGTGTGGCGGAGGCGGTGTTGAGGATCGTATTGGCGATCAGAAGTAGTGGCAGCAGTTTGTCAATGCGCTCCAGCAGCCAGATGGCAGTCGTAGCACGCAGGCTGCCACGCTTGGCAAGATGGCGCAGGCGATGGCGGTTGGCAGCCATCAAGGCAGTTTCGGCGCCGGAAAAAAACGCCGACATCAGGATCAGGATGGGCAGTGCAAGTAATTGCACCCATAAGGGTATGTTGTCCATGGTCAAGCGGTGCGCTTGGCGAGCGCCTGATTGCGTATGGTTTCCAGGGTTGCATTGGGCGTGATCAAATTGCCATCGTAGCGTAATTCAATGATGGCGGGCAATTGCTTGTCACGGGTATGGGCCAGCGCACGCGCCAGTGCAGCCGGAAATTCTTCGGTATGGTTGACCACTTCGCCATGCGCACCATAGGCTTGTGCCAGGGCGGCAAAATCCGGGTTGTGCAACTGGGTGCCACTGACGCGGCCCGGGTAGTCGCGCTCCTGATGCATGCGGATGGTGCCATACATCTGATTATTAAATAGCAGGATGATGACACCGGCCTTGTATTGCACCGCAGTCGCCAGTTCCTGCCCGTTCATCATATAGTCGCCATCGCCGGAGAAAGTGATCACGGTGCGCTGCGGGGCCATGATTTTGGCCGCGATACCGGCCGGTACGCCATAGCCCATCGCGCCATTGGTGGGGGCCAACTGGGTGCGTTTGCCGCCGTAACGGTAAAAGCGGTGCGCCCAGGAGGCGTAATTACCGGCGCCATTGGTCAAAATGGTATCAAGCGGCAGGGTGCGCATCACTTCCTGCACCACTTGCCATAAATTGAGCGGGGCTTTGCCATCAACAAAAATCGGTGGTTCGGCCTGATACGCGGCCAGCTCGGCCCGCGCTTCGGCCACACTGGCTTGCCAGGCACGGCTATCAACTGCAGGCAGGGCGGCCAGCATGGCGCAAAATTCCGGCATGCCGCTATTGATCATTAACGCTGCCTGATACACGCTGCCCAGTTCTTCCGCCGCCGCATGCACATGCACCAGTTGCTGCTTCGGTACGGGTGACTCAAACAGGGTGTAGCCGCTGGTGGTCATTTCGCCCAGGCGTGGGCCGATGGCGATGACCAGATCGGCATTTTTGACGCGCGCCGCCAGTTTCGGGTTGATGCCGATGCCGACATCGCCAATGTAGTTGGGGTGGTGGTTGTCGAGCAAATCCTGGAAGCGGAAGCTGCAGGCCACCGGAATTTGGTTGGCTTCGGCAAACTGGCGCAGGTCGGCGCAAGCTTGATCGCTCCAGCCGCCACCACCGAGCAAAATCAGGGGCCGTTGCGCGTTTTGCAGCATGCCATGCAAGCGCGTCATTTGCGCAGCCGACGGGCTGGCTTGTACCGCACTGTAGCGGCCAGTGTCAGCCACCGTGGCCTGATCGATCAACATGTCTTCCGGCAGTGCCAGCACCACCGGGCCGGGGCGGCCGCTGGTAGCGACCTGGAAGGCGTGGGCGATGTATTCGGGGATGCGCTCGGCGCGGTCGATTTGCGCGACCCATTTCGCCATCTGGCCATACATGCGGCGGTAGTCGATTTCCTGAAAGGCTTCGCGGTCGATGAAATCGTTGCCAACCTGGCCGATGAATAAAATCATCGGGGTCGAATCCTGATATGCGGTATGTACCCCGATCGAGGCATTGGTGGCACCCGGGCCACGGGTGACAAAGCAGATGCCGGGGCGACCGGTCATTTTGCCATATGCTTCGGCCATGAAGGCCGCGCCGCCTTCCTGGCGGTTGATGATGAAACGGATTTGTGAGTCGTGCAGGGCATCGAGCACATCCAGATAGCTTTCGCCGGGTACACCAAAGGCGATATCAACGTCATGGATTTTCAGGGCATCGACCAAAATCTGGCCGCCAGAGCGGGAAGTAGGCATAGTGTGAGCGCGCAGTGATTGCGGTTTGAATGGGAATAAGGTCGTTATTATAGTCAATGCCGCCAAATTTGCGTGAATTTAACGTGGGCATGACGGGTTTTGCGGCTATCTGCCTGGTGGGGCGGGGCAAGTGGTGTTTTTCATCATCCCGATTGGCACAGCCAGGTTGCAAATGGTACAATACGCGCCGAAGCAAGCCAGACAGTCGCTGGTCAGCCTGTTGGTGCCAGCGCAAGCTTGCACCGCCAGTCTGGCGGGAGGAAGGTCCGGACTCCATAGAGCAGGGTGACGGTTAATGGCCGTCCGCTGAAAGCCTTCAATGGTATAAGGCGAGGAACAGGGCCACAGAGACGAGCGTATTTAGTTACGGTGAAACGCGGTAACCTCCACCCGGTGCAATTCCAAATAGGCACGCGTTGATGTGGCTCGCGGAGCGTGCGGGTAGGAAGCTTGAGCGGCAGAGTAATCTGTCGCCTAGAGGAATGGCTGTCATAGCATGGTTCGCAAGGGCTGTGTCGTAACAAAATCCGGCCTATCGGCTTGCTTCGATTTTTTCCTGGTGTACGCAAGGCGCGTGTACTGTTTCATTTTTAATTGTTGTTGGTGTGTTAATAGATTGCCCGCTGCCCCGGTAATCCCTTGGTCAGGCAGAAATTGCGCTTTGTTGATGCAATTGAAGCCAAAACGCTGAAATTTACTGAGGAGTGCTTCTAAAGGTCGGGGATGACTCATTCTTGGGCATCTTTTTGATATACCCGTTCCAATATTGCAGAGTAGAATAGCTGCTCTTTATTTTTTATGGATGATGGGACTTTGAATTCTGTGGACACTTTCGTTAATTGGCAAACCAACTCTTCTTTCTCGTCGCGCACCATACACGGGTTTTTGGTACGCAAGCTGGGTATTGGTATTGTATCGGGCGTTTATACGGCTGGCGCAATCATGCCCAACGAAGCCGAATTATTAAAAGAAAATGGCGTCTCGCGTACTGCGATGCGCGAAGCAATCAAAATTTTGACCGCCAAAGGCTTGCTGGAATCGCGTCCCCGCGTCGGTTTGCGCGTGCGCCCGGCCAAAGACTGGAACTTGCTCGACCCCGATGTACTGGGCTGGTATTGCGAACATGGCGGTTTTCAGGCCATTGCCCCCAAGCTGATGCAAATGCGCCAGATGTTTGAACCCTATGCGGCATCGCTGGCCGCCACCCACCACACCCCGGAACAACTGGCACATCTGGCCTCGTGCTACGAGCGCATGGCAACGGCCACCAATATGGATGACTGGATCAGTTCCGACCTCACCTTTCATGAAGCGATTCTGGCCGCCACCGGCAATGATTTGCTGGTGCCATTGGGCAATATGATTCGCGAAGGTTTGCGCATCATGTTCACCGTCTCGGCCAATAATACCGAAGATGCATTTTATTCCCTGCCGCTGCACAAGGCGGTGCTTGATGCGATTGCGGCGCGTGATCCGGCCCTGGCCCATAGCACCATGATGACCATTCTTGAACGCTCGGCCGAAACCATAGGACATGAAATCAAGTAAAGAAATAGTAATTTTGCTTGAATTTGTTGTTGCCCTGCATAGCATTTGTTGTGTTTACCGCGATTCGTACCGTAGTTCATTTCGCTGAACTGCGGTGCGTTAGCCGGGCCAGGGTTTTTTGCCGGGTTTTCAGCGTATTATTAGGCTTGCCGCCAAAAAATATGGCATTCCACTACTCTTTTTCCCAATCCAATGCCCGCGATGCCTGATATGACGCCATTGCCAGACTCCTTCTATCGGGCTTTGATGCAACAAGCCGAAGAATCGTATCTGATTCTGGATCGCGACATCGTGCTCGATTGCAATCGCAGTGCCGCCGCATTACTCGGGGTCGCGCAAGCGCAGTTAAACGGCGCATCCCTGATCGATTATTTCCCCCTGTTACAAGCTGATGGTACCGCCTCGCGCGAGCTATGGGCTGCACATTGCGTGCGTGCGCGTGAGGGGGTGCTGGAACACTTTGAATGGCAATTCCAGTGTGCCGATGATCAACTTACCACCACCATGGTCAACCTCAGTTGTGCTGCGGCCGATCAGCCGCAGCGCTGGTTGCTGACCGTACATAATATCGACCACGAACGACGCCTGGAAAAAGAACTGCAAGCCACGCGCCATGAAATTCAAACCGTGCTCGACAACTTCCCCGGCGGCGTGACCATCATCGACCGCAATTTGCGCTTTGTTTCCTGGAATCACGAACTGCTGCGCCTGACCGGCTTTGACGAAGATTTTTTCGATCCCGACAATCCGCCCAGCCTGGCCGATATGGCGCGCTTCAATATCGCCCGTGGTGATTACGGGCCACAACCCGGCATCAGCCCGGAACAACAATTAAAAGCCTTCATGGAACGTGCCCTCAAGTTTGAGGCGCACCACTTTGAACGCACCCGGCCCGATGGCACGGTGCTGGAAGTGCGCGGTATTCCGATTCGCAATGGCGGCTTTGTTACCACCTACCAGGACATTACCGAGCAACACGCGATGCAGGAGCAAATGCGCCATCAAACGCTGCTGCTGCGTGAGATTCTGGAAAACATGCCGGCCGGCATCATCGTATTTGATTGTGATCTGCGGCTCAAGGTGTGGAATACCTCGGTGATGGATATGCTGTCGTTGCCGGAAGAATGCTTCGTTGAAGGCGCGCAGTATGAAGATTTGCTGCGCCAAATGCTGGAACGGAACGAGTTTGCCGGGATGGATACCGATCAGGCGGTGGCCGAGCGCATGGCGATTGTGCGCAAATTCCGCCCGCATCGCTACGAGCGCACCAACCCGGATGGACGCACCTTCCTGATCCACGGCAAAACCTTGTACAACAATGGCAAGATTTTGCAGTTCATCACCATCATGACCGAGATTACCGACCGCAAGCGGGCAGAACTCGAAGCACAGGAAATTAACCACAAGCTGGAA
>JBDLSU010000183.1:0-6495 GCA_039799405.1 Pseudomonadota bacterium
AAGCCATGGAAACAAACACAAATTGCCCCAGCGCCATCGGCCGCGCCAGTGCCATCAGCCGCACATTGCCACGGGCTGCGCCCCAGATCGGCAAAAAGCCCTGCATCAGTGCCAGACCAAAGGCCAGCATTACACAAAAATTACCTAATTCCGGAATCATTTGCCATCCTTTGGCCCGGTTACCGGGGCATTGTTTTCAGCATCACGCATTTTGTCTTGCTGGGCTTTTTTCATGGCATACGCAGCTTCTGGCGGCATATAATTTTCATCATGCTTGGCCAGCACTTCTTGCGCCAGAAAGCGCCCGGCCCCATCCATTTTGCCTTGTGCAATCACGCCTTTGCCTTCCTTGAACAAATCCGGCAAGATGCCTTTGTACGATACCGGCACTTTTTGCGCCATGTCGGTAATCACAAAGCTCACCGTCACGCCATCGGCCTGACGCTGCAAACTGCCCGCTTGCACCATGCCGCCAAGACGAAAATTACGTCCGGCCGGCGCTTTGCCAGCCGCCACTTCACTGGGGGTGACGAACAAATTCATGTTTTCATTAAATGCGCGCAACACCATCCAGACCCCGGCCGAGAGTATCGCAATGCCGAATAAAATCAAGGCCAGGCGTTTATGTCTTGCTTTCATGGTGTTCCCTTTTTGAGTGCGGCCATACGGCTAATCGAGGCCCGGATGCCACGCCAGCGCGCCGCCAGCCCGCCCAATTCCACGATCACGGCAATAAAACACAGACCGACCGAACCCCAGACATACAGGGCATAGCCGCCCATGGCGAAAAAATCCTGCCAACTGGCCCAATGCATCATTGGCCTCCTTTATGCAAATTGTGTAAATACGGGCCGACCCAGTCGCTATTGCGTTCGCGCTCCAGTACAATGCAGCGCAAGCGCATCAGCGCCACCATAATGCTGTAAGTCCAACAAGCCAGTGCCATGATCAACATGCCCCATAACATGATGGTAGCCATGCTGGAACCCTTGGTCGATATCGATGCACCCTGATGCAGGGTGTTCCACCATTTGACCGAGAAATAGATAATCGGCACATTCACCGCACCCACCAGTGCCAGCACCGCACTGGCGCGGTCAGCCCGGCGCGCATCGTCAATCGAGGCATGCAGTGCCATAAAACCCAGATACAGAAACAGTAAAATCAATTCGGAAGTCAGGCGCGCATCCCACACCCACCACGTTCCCCAGGTGGGTTTGCCCCACAGCGCACCGGTCCACAACGCCAGCACCGTGAACATGGCCCCGGTCGGTGCCAGCGCATTGGCCATCATTGACGCCAGCCGGGTGTTGAAGGCCAGACCAACCCCGGCCCAAAATGCCATCGCCAGATAAATCACCATCGACATCCAGGCTGCGGGCACATGCAAAAAGATGATGCGATACGATTCACCCTGCTGATGATCGGTCGGTGCCACAAAAAAACCGATATACAGGCCAAGCACCGACAGCAGCAGCGTCAACACCGCCAGCAGCGGAATCATTTTTCCGGCAAGGGGTAAAAAATTGACAGGGGAAGCGTATTTGTACCAGTTCCACCCGGATTGTCCTGCTGTTTGCATAGCTCGATTATTCCAAAAAATTAATCTTTTACATTTTTACTGGCACAAAGCGCTTGAATCCGATTTTTTCCGGCACATTAATCAGACTTATTCATCTACCCCAAAAGCGCAGCCCCTTATTCTACAGCGATACGCAGTGCCACGCCGCTAACCCAGGGCGTCAACACGCTGGCCGCCGCCAGCAAACCACCGAGCAGTAACAGGTTGGCATCTGCCCCCAGGCCCGCCAGATCAGCACTGACCGCACCGGAGCCAAATATCAACACCGGAATATACAGCGGCAATACCAGCAGCGCCAGTAATACGCCGCCGCCGCGCAAACCCAGCGTTAGCGCAGCACCAATTGCGCCAATAAAACTCAACACCGGGGTACCCAGCAGCAAACTGAATAACAAAACGCCAATGGAGCGCAAGCTCAAATCAAACTGGATCGCCAATAAAGGCGTGGCAAACAGCAGCGGCAAGCCCGATACCAGCCAGTGCGCAATCACCTTGCCCAGTACCATGATCGCCAGGGGTTCGGAACTGAGCAACATTTGCTCCAGCGTACCATCGGCATGATCGAGTGCAAACAGGCGGCCCAGCGCCAGCATTGAGGCCAGCAAGGCGCCAACCCATAAAATACCGGGCGCAATGGTGCGCAGCAAAGCCGGATCAGCCCCCACCGCCAGCGGAAACAGGCTGGCTACCACGATGAAAAAGAATAGCGTCGTCAACACATCCGCACGGCGACGCCAGGCCAACAGCAAATCGCGCCGGATGATGGCAAGCAAGGCATTTACCATGCGCCACCTGCACTTTGATTGCTTGCACCCTGATTGGCCGGGCATTCACTTGCCATGCCGTCAACAACTACGCCGCCTCCTGCTGTATCAAAGCGTGCCAGATCCAGTTCTCTGCGCCGTCCATGTTGCAGTGTAATTTCCTGATGGGTGGTGTAGATCAGCATGCCGCCCTGTGCCAGATGCTGGTCGATGCGTTGTTCCAGTTGCGCCACCGCCGCCACGTCCAGCGCGGTAAACGCTTCATCCAGAATCCACAGGCTTTGCGGCAAACCCAGATACAATCGTGCCAGCGCAACCCGCTTGCGCTGCCCTTGCGACAGCGCGCGCACCGGCAACTCTGCCTGCGCACCCAGACCGATTTGCGCCAGCGCCTGATACGCGCGTTCCGGTGCAATTTTTTGCCCCAGCAATTGGGCCGCCATCACCAGGTTTTCCCAGGCCAGCAAATCATCTTTGACGCCCTGGGCATGGCCGAGATAAATCAGATTGACATAATATTGTTCGCGCAAGCTGCGGATATTGTGCCCCTGCCAGCACACGCTGCCACTATTGGGCAAGGCCAGCCCGGCCAGGATGCGCAACAAACTGGTTTTGCCGCAGCCATTGGGGCCAGCCACGCGCACGGCATCGCCTGGCTGCACGGCCACATCGAGTGCGCGCCAAAGTTCGCGCTCACCACGGCTAAAACTTAATTGCTGGGCTGAAAGGGTCAAGGCTGGCTCTTCAAGATCAAAAAAGGCTATCAGTGAATCCGAAGGCGTAGTTTACTTGAGAAATAAGGAGAAATTCGGCATTTTTGCCACCATCATGGCGATATGCTTTTTTTCACCCGATGATTTGCTTTAAAATGACCCAAACTTCCCGTTCGCTAACCCTGGTATTTGATCATGTCGAATCACACCGAAAATCTGGTCATTCTATTTGCCGACATTTGCGGCAGCACCGCGCTATACGATCATCTGGGCGACCAAATGGCACAGCGCCTGATGGCCAGTTGTATCGGCTTAATGCGTCAGCAAGTGGTGCAGCATCAGGGCGTGGTGATCAAAACCATCGGCGATGAAGTCATGTGCAGCTTCGCCTCCCCCACTATTGCAGTACAGGCTGCCTGCGCCATGCAAACAGCGGTACAAAATGCGCGCTTTGAAGGCGGTAACAGCATGCGCATCAAAATCGGCCTGCATTATGGCAGCGTGATATGCGATGGTGGCGATGTATTTGGCGACACCGTGAATGTGGCAGCACGGATTGCCTCGCATTCCAGAGCCAACCAGATCATGACTTCAACCGCCGTGGTACAAGCGCTGCCGGAGGCGCTGCGGCAAAAATCACACCGCCTGATGGCGGCCGAATTCAAGGGCAAAGAAGTCGAATTTGATATTTTCATCGTCAAATGGGATGAAGAAGATCAGGCCAGCACCCAGATTCGCCCGCCCTCCAACCCGGTAGCACACCGGGTCGAACCCAACAATGAACTGACCTTGCACTACGCAGGCAAAAACTATAGCGTCAACAAGGATCGCAAAAAACTGATCTTTGGCCGGGGCGACACCTGCGACATCGTGATCGCCAGCACCCTGACCTCGCGCCAGCATGCCGGTATTGAATTGCGCTTTGGCAAGTTTTTTGTGGTAGACCAAAGCACCAACGGCACCTATGTACGCAATAGCGATGGCAATATCAGCCATATCACCCGGCAGGAAATGATTTTGCATGGTCAGGGCTCGATCAGCCCCGGCCAGTCGTATGCAGAAAATCCGACCGAACTGATTCAATTTTCCATCAGTTAAGCCCATGGCAACGGCCGAATTTCAGCTACTTGACCATAGCGACCAGGTGGCCGATATTCAGCGCAAGCTGACCATTCTCGGCCTGTACCACGGCCCACGCACCCAGGCCTTGCAGGATTTACACGGCGCACTGAGCCAATTTCAGAAAAAATACCGCCGCCGCTACCCCGCCATGGGCAGCGACGGCGCTTGCGACCAAGCCACCTGGCATGGCTTGAATCAGGAAGCGGGCACCCTGTTTTCTGAAGTCTTCCAATTTGAATTGCAAGGCTTGCGTGGCAATCAGGTACCGCAGCAGGTGGCACCGGCACAAAAAGACCAGGTGATTGCCAGCGCGCATCAGGCACAATTGGCCGGGCTGGCGTTTTCCGGTGGTGGCATTCGCAGTGCCACTTTCAATCTGGGGGTGCTGGAAGCGCTGGCACAGATGAAGTTATTGCGCCGCTTCGATTATTTGTCCAGCGTCTCGGGTGGTGGCTATATCGCGGCCTGGCTGTCGAAGTGGATTATGGAACAAGATGGCGATGTCACGCGGGTAGAGCAAGCACTGACACCCGGCAGCAGCGAACAACGCAGAAAGCATGAAGCCAATCAGGTCAAGTTTTTGCGGCAATACAGCAATTACCTGACGCCCAGAGCAGGCTTGTTCAGCGTCGATAGCTGGACTCTGGTCGCCAATCATTTGCGCAATACCCTGCTCACCATGACCTTATTGATTGCCGTATTGTGTTGCCTGTTTTCCATCCCCGGTCTGTTGACCGTGCTGGTGATCGAACAGCGCCATAGTCCGGCCTTTGGCATCATTGCGCTGGCCGCACTGGCTTGCACCATCTTTTTCAGCGCCTTCAGCATCAGCTTGCGGCCCGATCCACGGCGTCGCCACTGGATCAGTCGCCAGGGCCAGGCCCAGGTAATGCTGCTGGTCATAGCCCCTTTGGTGCTGGCAGGATTTTGCGGCAGCATCGCCCTGTGGCAAAAGCACGATCTTCTGATCTGGTTGTTGCACCATCCACAGATCGATGCGCTACTGACACCGGGCTTGCTGTATTTCATCATCTGGGTCGCTGGCTGGAAGATGGCGCAATACTTTAACGCCAGCGTGTTTTTCCCGCGTCAGGCCAGCAGTACCGAACGCTGGCGCGCCATGTTGCGCGAAGGTTTTGGTCATCTGGCTTGTGCCATTTTGGCCCTGGCGCTGGGTAGCGCTCTGGTGGCGCTTTGTCTGGAATGGTTTTTGGGCGTTGGCAAACACTACCGCATTGGCGCGCGCGCCATCCATCTGGTGACCTTTGGCATGCCGGTATTATTGGTTATTGCCGGCATCAGCATGATTTTCATGGTCGGATTGCTGGGGCGTTTGTACACCGACCGCAGCCGCGAATGGTGGTCACGCCAGGGCGGCCTGACCACTGTCCTGATTCTGGCCTGGATTGCATTATTTGCCAGCAGCTTGTACCTGCCACCATTGCTGGCCTGGCTTAATCAGCAAGCGGGAAGCTGGGGCGCGACGCTATTGGCCAGCGGTTGGCTCGGCAGCACCGCCATCGCACTGGCAGCCGAACATATCTTGCGCAATGGCAAAAGCGAATACAACCCGAAACTGGGCTTGCTGGTGCTGGCCGCGCCCTATATTTTTTCGGCCGGGATTATTGCCATGGTGTCGATGCTGGTACATTTCGGTGCCAATCCGGCCCATCTGGCCCAGCCCGATGCACCCGCCAATACCAGCCTGAGCGAATTTTTGCGTCACTACCTGAGCTTTCGCGAACATGGCCAGATCACATCACGCTGGCAATTTCTGCTGATGTGTCTGGCGCTTGCCACCCTGCTGGCGTGGCGGCTGGACATCAATAAATTTTCGCTGTACATGGTCATTCGCAATCGCCTGGTTCGCACCTTCCTCGGTGCCAGCAACCCAAAACGCCGCCCGCACCCGTTTACCGGCTTCGACCCGTTTGATGACCCGGCACTATCGCGTCTGCTGCAAAACAGCCGCGAGCAAATGCAAAAACCCTATCCCCTGATCAATGCCACCATCAATCTGGTAGGCGGCAAGGAACTGGCCTGGCAAACCCGCAAGGCCGGAGCCTTTGTGTTTAGCCCCGGATTTTGTGGTTTTGAACTGGCGCGCACCGCCGCCACCAGCGAATGCGAAGCCGAACACGATGCCATGCGCGGCTGCTTCCGCCCCACTGAGCGCTATTGCGGACGCGGCAACCGTCAGGACGATGAAGACCGGGGCGGCACCCGGCTCGGCATGGCAGTTGCCATTTCCGGTGCCGCAGCGCGCCCGGCCATGGACAGCTACCATTCTGCCCCGATGAATTTTCTGATGACC
>JBDLSU010000184.1:0-2840 GCA_039799405.1 Pseudomonadota bacterium
ACGGCGGTGCCTACACATCGGACTCGAATATCCCCAAGGCATTGGTTCATTCCGGCTTGCTGCAACCCGGCCAAAGCGCCAGGGTGAAGATTACGGTGCTTGGCGCGTTGCCCTATTTCACTGGCACCACAGCCAATGGCTTGACCACCGCCAGTTACCCCGCTAGCTGGTGCGGCATGCAGCTTGCACTGGACGCACCGCCCACCATTAGCGCATCGCACAGCCCAAATCCACTGGTGGCGGGGCAAGCTTTCACAATGAACTGGCGCAGTACCAACGCCAGCACGATCAGCTACACATGCAGCAATGGCGGTGGCCTGGTGTTGAGTGGCAGCAGCCCAAATGCCACTGGCACGGTCAATGCAAGCGCGCTGGCTGGTTGGGTGAGTGATGCCCCGGTTTGTAGCTGGACAGCAACCGGGTCAGGCGGTGCAAGCGCAAACTATCGGGATAGTTTAAGCACCGTTACGCCACCGCCCACTGCCCCGGTCATTAACAGCGTTATCCGCAGCCCGGCTACCATGACAGCCGGTAGCCCCTTCACGGTAAGTTGGAACACCAGTAACGCCAGCAACATGGCTTATGCATGTACGCCCAGCAGCGGCAGTAGCGGATACAATGGCAGCGGCAGTGGGTTGGTCGCCAGCGGCAGTATTAGCGGCACGGCGGCTGCCGCTTGGGCTGGCACCAGTTCAACCTGTGTCTGGACAGCGACTGGAGCAGGCGGTACGACGGCAACTTACCGCGAAACTGTCGCAACCAATGCGGCTGCGGCTGAAGAAGTGGTTACTTACATTCACACGGATGCCTTGGGTAGTCCGGTAGCTAAGTCTGATGCAAATGGCAACTTAATCGGCAGCAGGACACGATACGAACCTTATGGCGCGACATCATCCGGTGCAACGCCAACCATCGGTTTCACTGGTCATGTGAGTGATGCGAACACTGGCCTGATTTACATGCAGCAGCGGTATTACGATCCGGTTGCAGGCCGGTTCCTGAGTACTGATCCAGTCTTAACCGACGCCAATACGGGCGCATCGTTCAACCGCTATGTTTATGCGAATAATTCGCCCTATAGATATGTTGATCCTGACGGCCGTTTTGGTACCCAAGCTTGCAAAGATATGGCCGGGAATTGCCATACATATGCCCCGGATGGTACTGATTCAGGGCATCACGAATATGGCAAGACATTGAATGAATCACAGGCCAGGCCATATATAGCAGCAATGGGCGAGGCATTAGAGAAGTCACTTGATATCTATGCTGAAGGTGTCAAGCAGTATTTGATTATTGAATCGGGGGGATTCCTCGGGCGAATCGGCCTTAGATTGCTGGGCAGTGCAGGTGCTGCGGCGGGTACAACTGGGCATCTTGGGCTAACAAAGGCATCAGATATTGGCGAGAAAATTATTAAATGGGGAGAAGGTCAGGCCATAAAAGATGTTATGACCACGATCGAGCGTACAAAAGCGATTAATAAGCAAGAAGTGTCGCAGATGATAAAGCAAGGTTTAGAGCGCCAATGGGTAGAAAAGCAACTGACAGCATATCGGGCTGCCATCGAAAGTAGCAAGAAATCGATTAATGCGCAATTGTACCCCCGGATTGAATTGATGAAAAAGATTCTATCAAATTGGCCAGAATGAATATTTTTTATATTATGAGCAAGTATGGTAAAAATTGATGCTTCCCTATTAGATTTCTGGCGCAAAGATACCTGCGTATCACTCCAGCCGCCAGTTTCGGATACGACTATTTTGGAGTTTGAACGTAGTCATAATGTCATTCTTCCGTCGGACTTCAGATACTATCTATCCAATTTGACAAATGGCTTTAATCAAAGCGCGAACTATCAAGATGGAAATGGTTTTAATTTTTTGCCATTGGAATGCCTTTACGCGGTCTCTAAGTTTGATACAAGCGACTTCAAAGCCAGCAATGGTCGTGATTACTATGTATTTTGCGATTACTTGGATTTTTGTTGGGCTTTTGCCATTGATTTTAATGGCAGTGATACGCGTGGAAATATTGTTGTTGTTGGTGCAGGTAATCCGTTTCCGATTGTATCGAAAAGCTTCTCTGAATTTATTGAATTGTATCGGGCAGATGATGCTCGCTTGTATCGTTTTTAATGAAAAAAAACAATGCTATTTATGCAGGCAAGATGCGGAAAACCTCTATAAAAACAACCCCAAAAGCCCCCAAAGCTTTGGGAAATTTGGTCGCCATTGCGCAACGGTGGCGGCCAAAGTTTCGTAAAGGGGTTGCGCCACCAGGTCATAAGGCACAGCAGCCGGTTTCTGGCACCAGCTCCTGCTCATTGCTGTGGGGCTAACGCGCCAACAGCGCGCCAGTTCACGCGCCAGGAGTGCAGTCCAGTAAACCAAGGTCACCCCAGCTACGCTTGTTCAGTGCTGCAGGAAGATCGCAGTAGGGCAGTTACTTAATGTTTGAGAAAAAGAGTTGTTAGTGGTCTGGCTTTGAAACTTACAAAAAAGAATTTTTTATTATTGAATGTTGCGCCTACTGGGCAAATCGTTGCCCACAGCCTTACCTTACCGCCAAATCAACCGAGCATGCCAACACCTGTTCAAAAAGCGCTTGTAGTGTTTACCCAGGTTGCGCTGCTCACGCAGCTAACCTTAACCAGCAGCCCACTGCTGGCGCAAACCAAACCCGTGGTTGACACCAACACCGCGCAAACCACCCCACCACCGCTGAGCGCAAAATTTGTCTCGCAAAGCGTGCCGGGTTCCATTGAGGTTGGGAAAAGTTTTATCGCAAGCATTTCTTTTAGCAATAGCAGCTCCAATATCTGGAATACGACCGAATAC
>JBDLSU010000185.1:0-5453 GCA_039799405.1 Pseudomonadota bacterium
GGCGTGTCCACGATTTTATCAGCAGCGCAAGTTCAATTCAGTCCCTTTGCAAGCGTTTTCCCAGTACCCGGCAGCAGGGCCGCAACCTCACTCCGGCACCACCGCCGTCACCTCAATCTCCACCTTGGCCCGGTCTTCCACCAGCCCCGCCACCTGCACCGCCGTCATGGCCGGAAAATGCCGCCCGATCACATCGCGATACGCCACGCCAATTTCCTTATACGCCGCCACGTATTCCTTTTTGTCCGTCACATACCAGGTCATGCGTACAATGTGCTCCGGCCCGGCACCGGCTTCGGCCAGCACCGCCACCACGTTTTGCAGCGCCTGCCGCACTTGTCCGGCCAAGTCATCGGTGTGGAATACGCACTGCGCATCCCAGCCTATCATGCCGCTGACGAACACACTGCGCCCGTGTGCGGCGATGCCGTTGGAATAACCGCGTGGCTTGGCCCAGCCTTCGGGTTGTAAGATGTCCATATGCTTTCCTTGGTTTTGCATAAATTATTCGATAAATGGTTCGATGCGTGCGCGTAGCGTGGCGGGTAGTGGCACGGCTTTGTGCTGTTGCAAATCCATCCAGACCAGCACCTGGCGGATTTTCATGCGCACGCTGTTATTGGGGCCGACAAATTGCACCGCCAGTTCGACCGAGCTGCTGCCGATGCGTACCACCCGCAATTGCGCTTCCAGCGTTTCACCCAGCATGCTGGGCTGGACAAAATCGGTTTCCAGCCGCACGGTTGGCAAGCCGAATTGTTGCACTACATGCATTTGATGAAAGTCCATGCCCAAACCCTGGGCGCACCAGTCTTCTACCACGCCGTTGAGCATTTCAAAATAGCGTGGGTAGAACACGATGCCCGCCGGGTCGCAATGGGCGAAGCGGATTAACAAGGGCGCGCGGAAGATCATTGCGCCGCCTGCGCGCTGGCCGGGTTGGCTGCGGATTGTTCTTTGGCAGCGGCGGCGGCTTTTAACAACTCGCGCGCGATGATCAATTGCTGCACTTCGCTCGCGCCTTCGTAAATGCGCAGGGCGCGGATTTCGCGGTATAGCCGTTCCACCGGCACTTCGCTCACCACCCCCATGCCACCAAACATTTGTAGCGCGGCATCGATGATTTGCTGCGCGTTTTCGGTGGCGGTCAGCTTGGCCATGGCGGCTTCTTTGGTGACGTTTTTACCTTGATCACGCAACCAGGCGGCGCGGTAGGTGAGCAGGGCGGCGCTATCGATGCCGGTCGCCATTTGTGCCAGCTTGGCCTGGGTCAGTTGAAAGTCGGCCAGGGTCTGACCAAACATTTTGCGGCTGGTGGCGCGCAGCAATGCTTCGTCCATGGCACGCCGTGCAAAGCCGAGCGCGGCAGCGGCCACCGAGGTGCGAAACACGTCCAGCGTTGCCATCGCCACCTTGAAACCTTGTCCGGCAGCACCGATGCGGCGGCTTACCGGAATGCGGCAATCGCGTAGCGCCAGCCGTGCCAGCGGGTGCGGGGCGATCACCTGAATATGCTCGGCCACGAAAAAGCCGGGGCTGTCGGCATCGACAATAAAGGCAGAAATACCGCGTGCGCCGGGCGCTTCGCCGGTGCGGGCAAACAGCACGTAAAAATCCGCTATGCCACCGTTGGAAATCCAGGTTTTTTCGCCGTTCAACACATAATGGTCGCCATCGAGGGTGGCACTGCATTGCATCGCTGCCACGTCGGAACCGGCTTCGGGTTCAGACAGGGCAAAGGCGGCGATCAAATCACCATTCGCCACCAGCGGCAGATACTGTTCTTTTTGATCAAGGCTGCCAAACAGGCTGATGGCACCGGAACCCAGACCCTGCATGGCGAAGGCAAAATCGGCCAGGCCGGAATGGCGCGCCAGGGTTTCGCGGATCAGGCACAGCTTGCGGGTATCGATCTGATGGCTGTGGCCGCCAAAATCTTCGCCTGCAATGGCGTGGCGCAAAAAGCCGGTGGCACCGAGTTTGCGTACCAGATCGATGCAGGTTTGATCGACATCCACCTCATGCACCGGCCACACTTGCGAGCTGGCCCAGGCATCGACATTGTGACGCAGGGTGCGGTGCGCATCCTGAAAAAACGGCCAATCGGTATAGCTGTGGTCAGCCATCTTAATCTCCTTGAAATTCGGGTTTTTGCTTGGCCACGAAGGCGTGATAGGCGCGGTGGAAATCGTTGCTCATCATACAAATCGCTTGCGCCTGGGCTTCGGATTCGATGGCTTCATCGATGCCCATATCCCATTCCTGATGCAGCATTTTCTTGGTCAGGCTGTGGGCAAAAGTGGGGCCATTGGCCAGCATTTGGGCGTAGGCAGTGGCGTCGGCCAGCAGCGCATTGGGTTCGCTCAGGCGGTTGAAAAAGCCCCAGCGTTCGCCTTCTTCACCGCTCATGCTGCGGCCGCTGTACAGCAAATCGCTGGCGCGGCCCTGGCCGATAATGCGTGGCAAGATCGCGCACGCGCCCATATCACACCCCGCCAGCCCGACCCGGGTGAACAGGAAGGCGGTTTTGCTGCGCACCGTGCCGTAGCGAATGTCGGATGCCATTGCCATGATCGCCCCGGCCCCGGCACAGACGCCATCCACCGCTGCCACAATCGGCTGCGGGCAAGCGCGCATGGCTTTGACCAGATCACCGGTCATGCGGGTAAAACTCAGCAGGCTGGGCATGTCGAGCTTGGTCAGTGGGCCGATGATTTCATGCACATCACCACCGGAACAAAAGTTTTCGCCCGCGCCGGTAATCACAATTGCCTTCACGTCATCGGCATAACACATGGCGCGAAACAGTTCGCGCAGTTCGGCGTAAGACTCAAAGGTGAGCGGGTTTTTGCGTTCTGGCCGATTCAGGCAGATGGTGGCAACGCCCGCGCTACAAGTATAGGCAAAATGGCGTGCCACATAATCGGCCAGCGGGTTGCGGTTGCCGGGCAGATCATGTTTGATGCCGGGTAAATAGTTCATGGCAAATCCTCGTGCAATGTCAGGGTCAGGTTCGGGTCGGGTTCAGGTCAGGACTGATGGCGATTTTTCAGTGTGCCGAGCAAATCGTATAACTGGTTTTTTTGCTCTGACGGCAATGGCGCAAACAGTTGGCTGATCCACTGTTCGTGCTGTTGCGCCATCTGGCTGAAGGCGGCGCGGCCTTGTTCGGTGAGTTTAACGGAAAACACGCGGCGGTCGTTCAGGTCGGGAATGCGTTGCACCAGGTTTTCTTGTTCCAGTTGATCGGTAATGCCGGTGATATTGGCTCCGGTTACCATCATACGCTTGGACAGTTCCCCCATGCGCAAGCCTTGCGGGTGGCGCTCCAGTTGCGCCATCAGATCGAAGCGCGGCAAGGTGGTGTCGAATTCGCTGCGCAAGCGGCTGCGGATTTCGGTTTCGATCAGCGTGGTGCATGACAGCAAACGCAACCACAGGCGCAGCGACTGGTGGCCGCTGTTTTGCACTTCGGCGCTGCTGTCAAAGGTTTCATTTTGCTCGTTCAGGCGGGTTTCCATATCGACCGGGGCCGGGCCAGGTGCGGGCACGGGCGCAGGCAAATCCGTGGCGACAGGGTCAGCTACAGCAGTTGGTAAATGGTTGCTCATGACATAATCTCCCCGCCCGCCACCGCAATGGCCTGGCCGTTGATGGCACTGCTGCCGTTCTGACACAACCAGGCCACGGTGTGCGCCACTTCCTGCGGTTGCACCATGCGTTGCTGCGGGTTACCCGCCGCCAGTTTGGCACGCGCCTGCTCGGCACTGCGCCCGGTTTTTGCCATGATATTTTGCACCGCTTCGGCCACGATATCGGTTTCGGTATAACCGGGGCAAACCGCGTTGACGGTGACGCCCTTGGTTGCCACTTCCAGCGCCAGCGAACGGGTCAGCCCCAGCACACCGTGCTTGGCGGCGCAATACGCGCTGACGTAGGCGTAGCCGGTCAGTGCCGCAGTGCTGGCGATATTGACGATGCGGCCCCAGCCCGCATTGAGCATGTCCGGCAGCGCTTGCTGGGTGCAGAGATACGTGCCGGTCAGGTTGACGGCCAGCATTTGCTGCCACAAATCGATGCCGGTTTTACCAAACGGGGCCGAACCGGCTTGCCCGGCGTTATTGATCAAAATCGCCAAAGGGCCGAAATGCACCCGTGCGCTGGCAATACCGGCTGCAACCGAATCGGCATCGCTGACATCCATGCTCAGGCAGTGGATGCGCCCTTGTGCGCCGGGAATGGTATCGAGCAATTGCTGCGCGGCCGCCTGCAAACTGGCGCTACTGCGCGCGCTCAGGGTGACTTTGGCCCCCTGTTCCAACAGTTCTGCCGCAATCGCCAGGCCGATGCCCTTGCTGCCGCCCGTTACCATGGCGTGGCGACCAGCCAGGCCTGCGCTCTGGTTGGCGGGCGCGATCATGTTGGCGGCGGTACTTGGTTTGGACGGACTCATCTCAACCCTCCAGCAATTTGGCTGCCACTTGCTGCGGCGTTAAACCACGGTTGGCAGCTAGCTGTTGCCGTTCCCGTTCCAGATTGCGTTCCAGTTGCAGCTTGCCTGCCACGTATTGCTTGGGCCAACCCAGGCCCGCATCGGCGCTATAGCCAATTTTGGCGGCTTCATTCAAAGTCCAGGCCGGATTAGCCAGATGCGGGCGCGCCAGTGCGCACAAATCGGCGCGCCCGGCTGCGATGATGCTATTGACATGATCCGCTTCAAAAATCGCCCCGACCGCCATGGTGGCGATGCCCGCTTCATTGCGGATGCGGTCGGCAAACGGGGTCTGGAACATGCGGCCGTACAGCGGTTTTTCCTGTTTGCTGACCTGGCCGGACGAACAATCAATCAAATCCGCCCCGGCTGCCTTGAACAGGCGCGCAATTTCTACCGCGTCGTCCGGCGTAATCCCGCCTTCGACCCAGTCATGCGCCGAAATACGCACGCTCATCGGCCGTTCCTGCGGCCATACTGCGCGCATGGCGGCAAATACCTGTAGCGGAAAGCGGCAACGGTTGGCGAGGGAGCCACCAAATTCGTCAGTACGCTGGTTGGTCAGTGGCGAGATAAAGCTGGACAGCAAATAGCCATGGGCGCAATGCAGTTCCAGCCAGTCGAACCCGGCTTCGGCGGCGGCGATGGTGGCGCGCACAAAATCGGTTTGGATGTTGTCCATGTCCTGCAGCGTGGCGGCGCGCGCGGTTTGCGAAACGCCGGGCAGGTATTGCTGCGGCGATGCGGCCAGCAGCGGCCAGTTGCCGTCAAGCAGCGGTTGATCGATGCCATCCCAGGCCGGGCGGGTCGAACCTTTTGGCCCGGCGTGGCCCAGTTGCAGCGCGATTTTGGCATCGCTATTGGCGTGGACAAAATCGACAATCCGCTGCCAGGCGCGCAAGTGTTCGGGCGCGTACAAGCCGGGGCAAGCCGGGGTGATGCGCGCATTGCTTGATACGCA
>JBDLSU010000186.1:0-5320 GCA_039799405.1 Pseudomonadota bacterium
ATTCGTTTTCAACAAGTAAGTTTGATGCGCGGCTTGAAGCCGCTGCTGGACAAAGCCGATGTCAGCCTCAACCCGGGCGACAAAATCGGTCTGATCGGGGCCAATGGCGCGGGTAAAACCAGCCTGTTCGCCATGTTACGCGGACAACTGCACCCGGACGGTGGCGAAATCGATTTTCCGCCCAAATGGCGCATCGCTTACGTGGCGCAAGAAACCCCGCCGCTGGATCGCACCGCGCTCGACTACGCGCTCGATGGCGATGCCCATCTGCGCCAACTGGAAGCACAACTGGCGCACGCAGAAGAACACGACCACGAAAACGGCATCTTGCTGGGGGAATTGCATAGCGCGCTGGCCGATGCCGACGCCTACACCGCCAATTCGCGCGCAGAACAACTGTTGCTGGGGCTGGGTTTCAAACTGGAACAAATGCAGCAACCAGTGGCCAGTTTTTCTGGTGGCTGGCGTATGCGCCTTAATTTGGCACAAGCACTGATTTGCCCGTCTGATTTGCTGCTGCTGGATGAACCGACCAACCATCTGGATCTGGATGCCATCATCTGGCTGGAAGACTGGCTCAAGCGCTATGCCGGTACGCTCGTCATTATTTCGCATGATCGTGACTTTTTGGATGGCATTTGCAATGTGATCGTGCAAATCGACGAACGCAAGCTCAAGCGCTACGGCGGCAATTATTCCGCCTTCGAGCGCCAGCGCGCCGCGCAAATGGTCTTGGCCGCCTCCGCCATCGAAAAGCAAAAGCTGCAACGCGCCCATCTGGAATCGTATATCAACCGCTTCAAAGCCCAGGCCACCAAGGCACGGCAAGCGCAAAGCCGCATGAAAATGCTGGCCAAAATGGAAGATTTGGCCCCCTTGCGCGCTGCGGCAGAATTTTCGTTTGAATTTCGCGAGCCCGCCGCCACGCCTAACCCTTTGCTGGTGCTGGATGCGGTTGATTGCGGCTATACCGTCGATGGCGTGGCGAAAACCATCATCAACCGCGTCAACTTTACCCTGCAAGCCGGGCAACGGATTGGTTTGCTGGGCGTCAACGGTGCTGGTAAATCCACCTTCATCAAAACCATCGCGCAGGAACTGGCACCGCTGGCAGGTGACGCCACCGTCGGCAAGGGCTTGACGGTAGGTTACTTTGCCCAGCACCAGGTCGAAATGCTGCGCCATGATGAATCACCACTGTGGCATCTGGCGCGCATCGCACCGAATGTGCGCGAGCAAGAGCTGCGTAACTTCCTGGGCAGCTTCAACTTCCCCGGCACCATGGCCACCAGTTCCATCGAGCCGTTCTCCGGCGGCGAAAAAGCCCGGCTGGCGCTGGCCCTGATCGTCTGGCAGCGCCCCAACCTGCTGCTGCTGGATGAACCAACCAACCACCTGGACTTGCAAACCCGCGAAGCCCTGACCGATGCGCTGGCGCAATTTGAAGGCACCCTGCTGCTGGTATCACATGACCGCCACCTGCTGCGCGCCACCACCGACCAGTTCATCATCGTGGCCGATGGCAAAATGGAAGAATTTGACGGCGATCTGGACGACTACAAAGACTGGCTGTACCAGACCAAACTGGCCAAACCAGTCAGCGCCGCCAAACAAGCCATCATCGACGCCAAAGAAAGCGCCAAGGCCGCAGCCAATGAAGCCAGCGCCGCCAAAGCCAGCAAAGAAGCCAAAGCCGCGATTGCCGCCGCCACCCCACAAACGGGCGACCGGCGCGAGCAAAAACGCCAGGAAGCTGGTGACCGCCAGCGCCTGGCAGGCTTGCGCAAACCGATAGAAAACCGCATCAAGCGGCTGGAAGAACAAATCGCCAAATTGCAGGAGAAAAAGCAAGCCAATGAAGTGCAGATGCAGGATTCCGGCTTGTATGACGCGGCCAACAAGGCCAAGTTGACGGCCTTGCTGGGTGATCAGGCTTATATTGGCAAGGAATTGGTGCAGTTGGAAGAAGAATGGCTGGCGCAGCAGGAGGCGCTGGAACAGGTGGGGTGATTTTGATTACTGGCATCAAATGCTGACCTCTATCAGAGGACTGCGACTGAATTTTATTTACCTTGACCTATTATATAAAATTTTGTATATTTCGCCGTATCAACAATGAAACCAGTCAAATTCCGTGCCAGTTCCTTGGCTGATTTACGCGACTTCCCCCTGACTGCAAGGCGAGAAGCTGGTTACCAGATCGATCAGGTACAACAAGGCCGGGAACCTGACGACTGGAAACCAATGAATACGATTGGTCAAGGGGTTCGGGAAATTCGTATTCGGGATGAGGCTGGTGCGTTTCGGGTCATTTATATTGCCAAGCTTGCTGACACTATTTTTGTTTTGCATTGTTTTCAAAAGAAAACGCAGCAGACCAGTCAGCCGGATGTGGACTTGGCCAATAAACGCTATCGGGAATTATTACAGGAGCTAGGAAAATGAGTGACCAACAATTTGCCAGCGTTTGGGATGCAATCGAAGATACGCCCGAGGCAGCGGAAAACATGAAGCTCCGTTCTACCCTGATGCAGGCATTAAAAGACCACATCCTCAAAACCGATATGTCGCAAACTGAAGCGGCCAAACTGTTTGGGGTGACTCAACCACGCATATCCGACCTGATGCGCGGCAAAGTCAATTTGTTTGCGCTGGATGCATTGGTAAATATGGCGGTCAGTGCCGGAATGCAGATCGAAATGCGCGTGTTGGCGGCTGCGTAAGCCAATCTATAAGTCGAGAATCTTTCTGGCTTGCGCCTCGGTCATACCACTTTCAATCATGCGAGCCAGAGCATTCTGATTGGCCCGCGCTACGCCACGTGCTTCCCCAATTACTTCGCCACGCGCCACTCCGAGCACTTCGCCCTGTGCCTTGCCACGCGCTTCAGCAGCTTCAATTTCGGTACGCTCCGCAATAAGGGCACGCTCCCGCACATCGGCCAAACGCCGCGCCTGTTCATCGTCCGACAACGTCTTTAACTGCTTCCAGGCTTCCACTACTGGTGGGTAAGCAATCTGGTTCATGATATTTTCCTCCTTGCCATGTTCAAAATACATGATCCATGCGGTTAAGGCCGAAAGGCTGGTATTTGCCTTTTTTCGTGCCAGCTTGTCGGCTTTTGGCAACTCTACCAGATTTAATTGTAGTTCGCTACCCAGCAAAATCGAGGGCCGGATGCGGTCACGCATTTCAAAACACCATAAGGCTTGATCGGGTTCTGCAAACAATTCATAGCTGAGCAAATGGATGCCGATCACTGGTTTGAGCGCGGCATACTTTTCGCCCGCCTTCAACTGCCCTGCCAGGTTTCTGGCCAAATAATACATACTGCGCGCACTCCACTTTTCCTGACGACTCATTTGCATTTCGATGTCAAACAAGGTGCCGTCCTGGCCTTTGGCGAGGATGTCCAGAATGATGTACTTGCCGTGCAACTCTTCGGCTTCGATTTGCGGGTTGTGGATACTGACTACTTCAACGGGCGGCTCGTGCGAGCGTACTGCATTGATCAGGTCGGATAGCAGCGGTAAGGCGTGGACGAACAAGGTTTTGAAAACGTAGTCGTTACGCGGATCAAGTAGCGGCAGGGTCATGGTTGGGTTCCTTCTCCAAGGTTGGGGAAGCTGGTGCCGTGGCGGCGCAGGACTTCTTGCATCCATTGGGGGATGTTGCCTTTGCGGCGCTGGTGATATTTGGCGAAGGTTTGCGGCCAATCAGCGGGAACAGCTTCAGGGCCGAGCGTATGCGTTGCCATCAAGCATAGTGTGTGCCAGGAATCCTCCCAGATAGATTGTTGTGCTTGATCCAAAAGTGGGTACATTTGCAAAGCTTGCTGGATTAAATCCGGAATTGGAGTTTGACAAACCTTCATAAATGAAAGCCAAAAAGTCAAGGCAGCTTGACCGCGACCAACAATGGCGCTGCACGGATATGCCAGTGCTTCCACTAAACTGGTGCCATCTGCCAACCAGTGCATGAATGCTTGCGTTAATCGACTTATTTCGAATGCATAACCAAATCTCAATGGCAACCTAGAAGCACACTTACGGTAAATAAGAGTCGATTTGGTTAGATATTTGCATGCTAAATCCCATTGTCCACTTTCCGAAAGATACAGGCCATAATTAAATAGCGAACTTGCCCATTCACCTTCAAAGCGCTCTGGTTTAGCACGCGCCAGTTTTTCCCGGATATTCAGTGCCTGCATGGCATAGGCTAAGGCTTGTTCATCTTGGCCTTGATTTGATAACGAAGCTGCATAGTTTGAAAGGGAATGTGCCCAGTCAGGCTCATAGCGTTCTGGTTTGGCTTGCGCAAGTTTTTCCCAGATTTCCAATGCCCGCTTGGCAATGATCAAGCCTTGATCATGCTGACCTTTATTAAATAGGAAAGCGGCATAGTTGCCAAGTGAACTAACCAAATCAGGTTCAAAACGCTCTGGATTGGCTTGCGCCAGTTTTTCCAAAACCCCCACCGCCTGCTTGCCATAACTCAAGGCTTGATCGTACTGGCCTTGATCTGATAACCGATTTGCAAAATTGGATAGCGAAGTCGCCCAATCACATTCAAAACGCTCGGGCTTAGCTCGTGCCAGTCTTTCCCTGATGCAAAGTGCCTGCTTGGCATAGCTCAGTGCCTGATCATACAACCCTTGTTCAGATAACGCAGCAGAATAGTTGGAAAGAGATATAGCCAAGAATGGTTCAAAAATTTCAGGCTTGGCTCGCGCCAGCTTTTCCAGTATATCCAATGCCTGCTTGGCATAGAATAAGGCTTGATCATGTTGTCCTTGTTCGGATAAGAAGGTGGCATAGTTGGAAAGTGAAGTCGCAAAATCGGGTTCGAAATCCTTCGGATTGGTTTGTGCCAGTTTTTGCCGAATACCCAGCGCCTGCTTGGCATAGTGCAAGGCTTGATCATGCTGGCCATTATCGAATAAGAAACCTGCATAATTGGAAAGCGAATCCGCCCAACCCGATTTAAAGTCCTTTGGCTTCCTTTTTGCCAATCTTTGCCGGATATCTACGGCCCGCTTACCCACTAAAGTTGCCTTATCGATTTTCCCTGCTAATTTAAGCTGATAAGCATAATTGTGTAGTGCTCCGGCAAGCTCAGCATCCAACTCCACTGTCTGTTTTTTTGCGAGACGTTCTTCCTGATGTAGGACAAAGGTTTGTCCAATCAACGCAGCCAATCCAATCAAAGGCAATACCAAGTTTTGGAAACGTGGCCGAAGAATTCTCGCTACCTGCAAACTCGATTCAAATTCTAGTTTTCCAAATGCTGATTCCGCAACTTCTGCCAAATCACTCGGAGT